>JANXNM010000391.1 GCA_025354065.1 Synechococcales cyanobacterium 340R_concoct_173_sub
GATGCCCCCGAACGCATTGATTAAGACAATTCCATTCCCGCTGATTTTGAGCCAAAAAATTGACTCACCGCTGAAAAATCCTTTGAAGCCTTGAAAGCCAAGTTCTAAATCTACGCCCGGTGTGCTGGCCAAGTATCCGGTGGATTGAACTAGCAATGTTTTGCCGTTCATTTGATAGGAACGCAGGTCGCCCATAAATTTTGGCGCGAGGTAGAGTTCTCCGGCTTCACTGGTGCTTCGGAAGACACTGAGGAAGAGTGATTCTCCAGCGACCATTCGTTTGAGTCCGCCCATGATGCCGCCGCCTTTGCCTTTACGAAGCGTGGTGCTGACATTGAGGTTGCTGCTCATGGCGACCATGGCTCCGGCTTCGGCGACGAGTTCTTCTTGCGGATCTAGATTGATTTTGGCGATCGCGCTATCAGGCTGATGAAGTATTTCGAGTTTCATAAAGAATGACGTGTGAATAGTGAATGGAGAACTAGTTAAACTTTTGGGCGAAGGAAGCTGACTAGGCCACTGACGCTGCGGGATTGCGTGTATATTTCGCCATTGCCTGTGATGCGGTTGACCAAACCTTCACCGGAAGTCACGGAACCTAGCAAACCTCCAGCTAATTTGATATTCATTTTGAGACTTGGGTCATAGGCGACGAGATGGCCACTATCGACGATGAAATCATTTTTGACCTGTCGCTTAGAAAGTCCGCCATAGGCTCCAATGAATACGATGCCATTACCACCGACTTTGAGTTTGAATAAGCCTTCTCCCGCAAAGAAGCTAGCGAATCCAGCCCAATGCACATTAAGGGTAATGTTTCCGGCATGGGCAATGTAGGCTCCAGGTTGAAGGCAAAGTTCGCGGTTATTCAGTTCGATGCGGGTAATGTCGCCGATCGTCGATTGGGTTAAAACAAGTTCTTGAGGCGTGTTCCCTTTGTTGCTAAAGGTATTGATGAACATAGATTCACCGCCCAAAAATGTTTTCAGCAATGCGGGAATGAGGCCGCCAGAAAACTGGGTTTCGATCGTAATATTTCCATCCATACTGGCCATAGCTCCGGCTTCCGCGACTATTTTTTCTCCTGGCTGGAGTGTCACGAATACGGTAGCAAAAGTGGGTTTATAGCGAACATCGTATTTCACAGTCGTGGAGTCCTGGGATAATCGGGTTAATGGCTTATCATATTTAGGTAGCCCAAATGGTGCAGATTTAGCTCACTTTTACGATCGTAAATGGCCTAAATAATTATCATCAATGTGACCGACAAAACAATGGAAGCTGCGATCGTTGCTAAGATTGCAAGTTGGGCTGCCTTGGTAACTATTTAGGTGACTATTTTGACCGATACGTTTGACCGATACGTTTCTTTTTTGAGTGTTTTGCATAATTTCTTTACTAGATGGCGATAGTTACGGGATGTATTAGGGCATAATTGCCTAGCATATAGAATATTATCGATCGTCATTCAAGGAGATCATTCACCATGTTTACTAGTACTCAGAAGGTCCGATCGGAAATCAGTGGAAAACCTGCCACTGTGAGTTATGGAATCGTAGCCCCGGCTTTCTTTGGTAAGACCAGCCTTACCCTCACCGATAATCGAATTATTGAAAATACTAAACGTATTGTTGCAACCCGCTATTGTGAAATTATCTTATCCGAAGTCGAGTCTGCCGAAATCAGTGAAGGAGGATATCCCATCCTCTTGGTATTGGGGTTCGTGACTATTTCAGTTGGATTAGGGATAATCTTCTTTGTCATGTACTTCCTAATCAAATGCAAATATTTGATCGTTCGCAGCCACGGGGATACACAAGTTGTCTGTATTTCCGGGACAGGGAGCATGGAACGTGCTAGAGAATTTATGATTGATGTTCTTCGGTATGCTGAAGAAGCTAAACAAAAATAGGTTCATACAACTATTCAGACTCGATCCCCCCTAACCCCTACACCCTCAGCAGGCTACGCCAAAAAAAGGGAGAACCGGAATTCAATTTATGTTCAATTCATAGTCCGCCTTCACTTTGTCGTAGTCTGCCTGTAGTGGATTTAGGGGGATTGGGTTTTACTGAATTACTTTTTGAGCTGTTTTAAGAATGGATTCTGGGATCGTAATACCCATTTGTTTTGCGGCTTTAGCGTTAATAACGAGATTGAGTGTTTTTGGTGTTTCGACAGCTATTGTACCTGGCTTTTCACCATTCAAGACCCGAACAATCATTTTACCTGTTTGTTTCCCGACATCTTTATAATTGAATCCCAATGTCGCCACTGCACCCCGTTCTACTGAATCAATATCCCCAGCATAAACGGGAAGCTTATTGGTAATCCCCACTTGTAATACCGCTTCCAATGTAGAAACAATAGTATTGTCAGTCGGAATATAGATACTATCCACCTTGCCCACTAAGCTTTTCGCTGCTGTGGCTACTTCACTAGAATTACTGACTGTTGCCTCCACAATTGTTAGCCCTTTAGCAGAAGCTTTGAGAAGATTGACTTGACTAACGGAGTTTGATTCGCCTGCATTGTAGATAATGCCAAGACGTTTGGTATTTGGTGAGAGTTGTTGAATGAGATCTAAATGTTTTGCGATCGGTGATAAATCGCTCACGCCTGTGACCAAGCCACCCGGTTGTTGCAAATTTGAAATTAGTTTTGCACCCAATGGATCAGTAACACCAGAAAATATAATTGGAATTTTGGGCGCAGCAGCAATTGCACTCTGGGCGCTGGGAGTCGAAATAGCAACAATTACATCAGGATTATCTCCCGCGAATTTCTTTGCAATTTGTGCCGCTATACTGGGGCTTCCTTGAGCTGTTTGCCATTGCCAATTTAGGGTTTTATCAGCTTCAAATCCAGATTGAGCCAACTCTTCTTTAATTCCATCCCGAATTGCATTCAATGATGGATGTTCGACAATTTGAGTCACCGCAATCGTTTTCTTGCCATTGCTTTTACCATTAGAGCTAGTTCCGCTACAACTATTAAGCAGCAACGGTAGAGCGATCGTCACGAGTCCAATTTTGGCCAAATTTAAAGGCTTTTGGTGCAGTTTTAGTTGCAGCATTGCAAATGAACCCATTTAGTTTACGCTTAGTTTAATACTAAATCCTAAAAGGGCGTTTTAAAAGTGGACGGTTTTAACTGCTGTGTACACGGTAATTTTTTAAGGGGATTAGGAAGATCGGGTCTCGATCGTCACGACCTTCGACTTTTAAAACACCTTCATAACGTTGGCTGGGAGTACCTATATTGACGCAGATTCTTGGGCGCTAGTCACTCTTTTGACTGTTTACTTCATTTGGATAAATTCGGTATTTTAAGTAGGCTTATTATCGCTAAGTTTCGAGATACATGTTTCAAGGCACATGAAAGATTGAAAATAACTAATCAAGACTAATTTTAAAAGCAAGTCTACAGCACAGATCGGTCTTGTTCTAATTAAAAATAAGGAGAAATGATTGTGAATCAGTTATCACTGTTAGGCTTGGCTCAAACGGCTATTAGTAGTCCTGCTGAAGCTTGGAATTGGACGCGTTCATTAGTATTGAGTGGGGTCTGTATATTGATTTTATTCATTGCGAGTCGTACAATTCAGTATCCAAATGTCGGCCCGAAAATGCCGCTAGGTCCGTTTGGAGCGCTCTTCAATAATATTAGCGTGGCAGGTTTTTTGGGATCAATGAGCTTAGGTCATATACTGGGTGCATTTTTAATTATAAAGTTTTTTAGTTCTTAATTTAGGCATCGATCGAAACTTATATTTGGAGTCAAGAAAATGCAAGTATCACACAAAATTCGTAGCTTTATTCTCACGATGAGTTTAGTCTCTGTTCTAGTCACAACAGCCGCGTTTGTCTTGGGTCCGTCTGATAGTAGTGCCGCCTTACCTGCTAATTCGATCGTCGGCCAATTACCTGTTGAAAACCCTGCACTAATATTTTCTGGAGCCAAATTTGGGTTGGCGCTGGTGGTAGGAGTGATAATGGCTTTTGCTTTCCAACTGCTCTTTGCTAACTTAGCGATCGCAGTCATTGCCGGACCCGATAGTCCCACAAAGAAAAGCGACTCTGATGAACATTTGGGAGATACCATTCGCGGTATTGAGACAAAGGTTGGGTTAGGACTGTTGATCAGTGTGAGCATTGCTCTATTCCTCGCTACCTTCTTGGCGGTCAAGTTAAGTTTGGTGGGAAGTCCCATGATTGGGTCCATCATTGGCGTGATTATTTGGGCTATTTTCTTCACCTTGCTGACTTGGTTTGGATCGACTGCTGTGGGTTCATTGATGGGATCAATTATTAGCACCGCCACTACAGGAGTCCAGGGTTTATTGGGCACGGGTAGCGCTGTCCTTGGCGCAAACCTTGCGAAGAATCAAATCGTTTCAACGGCTGAAGAAGTTACCGCCGCCGTGCGCCGTGAGTTAACATCAGGCTTTGACCCAGATAGTATTCGCACCACATTGCAACGCTCCTTAGACCAAGTGCAGTTGCCTCAGTTGAATGTTGATCAACTAGGAGGACAGTTTGAGAGGTTGCTTAAGGAGGTTGATTTCAGCGCCATCGGCAGTAGTGACCTGC
Organism: Synechococcales cyanobacterium 340R_concoct_173_sub; assembly: GCA_025354065.1. The sequence goes on from JANXNM010000391.1 coordinate 4,593, forward strand.
TCAAAAACGTCAATCGTGACACATTAGCCAAATTAGTCAGCAGTCGCACCGATCTCTCTAAGAAAGATGTTAACCGCATTACGGATCAGCTAGAAGCCGCCTGGAAAAAAGTGGTTAGTTCTAAAGACCCGATCGATCCGCAAGAATTGATTCAACAATTGAAATCCGCCGCACCCCAAGATCTGAAATCGGGTAAGTTTAGTGATCAACTTAGTGAACTGGTTAAATCAGCCTCTAAGCAAGGTGGTTCCGACGGCAATTTGACCAGCAGAGCATTGCAGCTTGGCACGACAGCGATACTGAGTCAAGTCTTGAAAAATGTTGATCTCTCTGATTTGGATGTAGAGAAGATTGGATCACAACTAAGGACTTTTGGAAGTAGTGTATTGGACCCACAGAGCAACTCCAATGCCTCTTCGGAGCCTAGTATTACTAAAAATGATGGACAATTTAATGGGAAGTCTGCGGCTAAAGCATTTACTATCATCCAGGCTGATTTAGAAGATTATTTGTTGTTATCACCTTCCTGGAGGTTTAACCAAGAGAATGTTGAGGAGGATTTTCGCAGTGTGATTTACGATGCTGCCGCTGACCCAAGTTTGATCCAACAAGAATTGATGGCGATCGATCGGGCCTACTTTGTCCAAGTACTTAGTTTACGAGATGACATCACGCCTCCAAGGATTCAAAATCTAGCCCGTCAGTTGGATGCCATTCGGGTTGATGTACTGACGACAGCTCAGGCCGCAGCCACCCAAAAACAATCGCAAGATCTCCGCCAGAACGTGGAGTATTATCTACGGTCTACGAGTAAAGCTGACTTGAATCCAGATGCGATCGCCCGTGACTTTGGACCCTTGCTAGCCTATCCGGAAGTGGGCTTTGATCTCTTGGGTCAGCGTCTGGGCCAGTTCGATCGTCCGACTCTGGAGCAGTTGCTGAGTCAGCGCCAAGACCTAAACAGTGACGAATCGAGCCAAATTATTAATCAACTCGAAAATACGCGCGATCGGGTCTTATCGCAAGGCCAAGAGTCACACAATCTGCTTCAAGGACAGGCGCAAGAACTCCGCCAAAAAGTATCCGACTATCTCCGCGACACTCACAAAGAAGAACTGAGTCCTGAAGGCATTCAACGAGATTTCAAAACGTTATTCGATGACCCGGAAGCGGGAGCAAATGCCTTGCGCAATCGGCTCTCACAGTTCGATCGCGATACGCTGGTCCAGCTTTTGAGCCAACGCCAGGATCTGAGCGAAGAGCAGGTGAATCAGGTGCTTGATCAAGTGGAGTCGGTGCGTGATACCGTTGTTCAAGCCCCCCGAAAGCTAGCAGGCAAAGCTAAAGAACAGTATGAGCAGACTACTCAAGCGCTGGCTGATTATCTCCGAAAAACCAAGCTTGAAGAACTCAACCCTGAAGGGATTCAACGGGATTTGGCGACGCTGTTCAATGATCCGAAAGCAGGTACCCATGCCTTGCAGGAGCGGTTGTCCCACGTCGATCGTGAAACATTGGTCAAGCTCTTAAGCCAGCGCGATGATCTGACCGAAGAACAAGTCAATCAAACTATTGATCAAGTGCAATCAGCCCTGCGTAGTGTCATTAAAGCCCCAAGACGATTGGCGAACCGGGTCCAGAAAAAGGCCGTTGACTTTGAATCGAATCTGGAAAGTTATTTGCAACGGACCCATAAAGAAGAGTTAAATCCAGAAGGAATTAAGCGAGATCTCCAACTGTTGCTTCACGATCCGCGTGCAGGACTATCTAGTTTGGGCGATCGGGCGGCCCAATTCGATCGGGGTACTTTTGTGGCACTATTGGCCCAACGGAAAGACATGACGGAAGAAGAAGCCAATCGTATTGCTGATCAGGTAGAGGCCAATTTTGAGGCTGCTAAAGCTCAGATTAAGAAAGTACAGCAGGCTGTTCAGTCCACTATTGATAAAGGATTTGAAAGTGTGCGAACCTACTTGAATAACTTGGAACGCCCCGAGTTGAACTATGACGGAATAAAGCAGGACTTCGGCAAACTGTTTAATGATCCACAACTTGGATTAGAAGCACTAAGCGATCGCCTGACACACTTCGATCGAGGTACATTGATTGCGCTACTGAGTTCGCGGGATGATATCTCCGAAGCGGATGCAAACCGAATTGTTGGCCAGGTTGAATCGGCTCGCAATGGGGTACTGAACCAAGTAGAACGAGTTCAGCATGAAACGCAAAGACGCCTTGAAGCCATCAAACATGCCACCCAAAAGCAAGTGCGCGAAACCCGAAAAGTTGCTGCTGGTGCTGCTTGGTGGGTATTCAGTTCAGCGTTGTTTTCCCTGGCTGCATCCGCTCTAGCAGGCTCTCTCGCCGTGACTCGTTATGTAGTCCCTATAATTTAGTGTCATCGATCGGCTTGCCCCTTTTTTCTAGTTCCCCTTTTAAGGGGGCTAGGGGGGCCGGGTCTGAATAGAAAACAATTGTTTCAACCCATCAATTCAAACCTGCCTTTCAAACTAGTGGAGCAGTTAGTGAGAAATAAACCCCATTTTCCTGCAAAGTAGACTTCGCCCCCGAAATAGAAGTCAATGGAATTCCCTTTCTGCGGATTTTCTTGACCCACGATTTGAGACAATGATGCATTAGTGTCGTTATACCTACGGAAAGCGCAAGTCATGAGAATTTTGGTGATGGGTGGAACGCGGTTTATTGGCGTGTATCTGACGAAACAATTAGTGACACTTGGCCATGAAGTCGTGCTGTTTAATCGCGGCAAAAAGCCATCTCCGGTTGAAGGCTTAAGAGTGATTCAGGGCGATCGGACCCAGGAAAGGGATCTTCAGCAACTTACCAACGAATCCTTTGATGCTGTTTTTGATAACAATGGCCGCGAACTGAGCGATACCCAGCCACTCGCTGAAATTTTTAAGAATAAGGTCAAGCACTTCATCTACATGAGTTCGGCGGGGGTATATTTAAAATCTGATCAAATGCCCCACGTTGAAGGCGATGCCGAGGATCCAAAAAGTCGTCACAAAGGCAAAAACGACACCGAAGCCTACCTCGCCGCTAGCGGTCTTCCCTACACGTCCATTCGTCCGACCTATATCTATGGTCCCCAAAATTACAATGACTTGGATGCTTGGTACTTCGATCGGATTTTGCGCGATCGGCCCATTCCCATTCCTGCTCACGGTCAGCATCTAACTCAACTTGGCCACTGCGCTGATTTAGCTAATGCAATGATTAAAGTATTGGGAAACGATCGGGCGATCGGTCAGATTTATAACGTGTCGGGCGATCGGGCCGTGACGTTTGATGGACTAGCACGGGCCTGTGCAATTGTGGCGGGCAAAGATCCAGCAAGTCTCAACCTGATTCATTACGATCCGAAATCCTTTGACTTCGGCAAAAAGAAAGCCTTCCCCATGCGTCCACAGCACTTTTTCTGTTCGGTTGATAAAGCGAAACTGGACCTAGATTGGCAGCCAAAATTTGACCTTATTTCTGGGCTAAGGGATTCCTTGAAGAATGACTATCTAATTTCAGGGCGTGATAAGGCTGATATCGACTTTTCCACGGACGATCAAATTATCAATGCCTAAGAGGGTGTTTTAAAAGTTTAGGGTGACGATCGAGACCCAATATCCCTAAATCCCTTGTGAAAGGGGAGACTGTGAATTTGATTCTAGTTCTCCCTTTTTTAAGACGGTTAGGGGAAATCTAGTCTTTTGAGACCTACGATTCTCCTCCCCTGAAACCATTTATTTCGGGGATCACAATATTTTTGTCCGAATCAGCCAAACCCTTGCTTTACTAGAAGAAGGGATGCCTAAGGGCGAGGGATTTGGCTATGACATCAGCAGTAAAGACACGTAAATTTCGACACATTTTTCTTCGGACAGGCATGACAATAGTTCTCGGCGGTGTGACTCTTGCGTCTAGAGCTGCGATCGCGACAGCCACTATAGAACCAGAGCGACCATCACCGTCTGGAAAGCTCCGCGTGAGCAATCGATCGGAACATCCCATCCGTCTGGCCCTGCGACTTAAAGTAGCAAAGCTTCAGAACAGCAAATACAGCGATAAATATGGCAATAAGTACAGTGAAAAGTTAGCCCAAGCCTCCTACGAAGCTCCAGCCCATTGGGACTTTTTTGCAGGTGAAGGCAGCGATCGGGGCTTACTAGTTGGGCTGCCTAACCGATCGTTAAATTTGACCAAAGGAGACATTGTGGTGGCATTTGCCCAAGACGGCTCTCAACGATATTGGGGCCCCTTTATTGTGGGGGAAGTGAGTGGTCCGACTTGGAATGAAACCACTCAGGAATGGAAGCTAATCTTAGATAACTAAGCCTAGATAACTAAGCCTAGATAACTAGTCGAGCCGAGGCCGCAGTCCGTAGTGACGATGATTGAGATAATCCCGTAAAATCCGATCGTGGTCAAAGCAAAGATTTTTCGGAATTTCCCACACATTCACAACCTTCACAGCCTTGGCATCATCTCCAGCTTTCGGACTGCCTGTAGATGTTGCAATGTAGACCAAACTCAGGGTATGTTGTCGTTTATCGCGGTTTGGGTCAGAATAAACACCCAACAAATCCACCAGATCAACCTCTAAGCCAATTTCTTCCATGGCCTCGCGTTGGGCAGTCTTTTCGGCAGGTTCGCCATAGTCCATAAATCCACCCGGAATCGCCCAACCTAAGGGTTTGAAGTGACGCTCGATTAAAATAATAGGCCGATCGGGGCGATCGATTAGCTCAACAATAATATCCACCGCAGCATAAGGCGTTTTCAAATTTATCACTGACACAATCTCCAACTATGAATGGGCAATTCTTTTAATATGTAGCATCTGACCTAGGCTCCCGAGACAAATTTCTCTAGACGGTCATTTCCTGAGTTATATTTTTCTTAAGTTCTTGATTTTAATTCTCATCTAGTCAGCTTCAGAATGAATTTTCGTGCGAGTTGTTTGTTAAAATTTACTTAAGAAACTTGCGAATCTCTAAGGAACGGAAGGCGACTATGAGTCGAACTGGGGTTTTACTGCTGAATTTGGGAGGACCAGACTGTCTAGAAGACGTTCGGCCTTTTCTGTACAACCTATTTTCCGATCCGGAGATTATTCGATTGCCTGTACCTTGGCTGCAAAGCCCGCTTGCATGGTTAATCTCCACCCTGCGATATGGAAAATCTCAAGAAAATTATAAAAAAATTGGGGGTGGGTCTCCCCTACGCCGAATTACGGATGAGCAGGCAAAAGCACTTGGGACGCTGCTGTGCGATCGGGGCTTAGATGCCAAGATCTATGTGGGGATGCGCTACTGGCACCCGTTTACCGAAGAAGCCGTCGCTCTAATTAAGCGTGACAAAATTGACAAGCTCGTTATTTTGCCGCTCTATCCACAGTTTTCCATCAGCACCAGTGGCTCTAGTTTCCGCGTTCTCGATCGTATGTGGCAAGCGGATCCAGAGTTGCAGAAGATTCCCTATACCGTGATTCCGTCCTGGTATGACCATCCCGGTTATCTGACGGCCATGTCGGACCTGATCGCCACCCAAATCGACAGTGTTCCTAATCCTGAAAAAGCCCATGTCTTTTTCAGCGCCCACGGGGTCCCTGTTAGCTACGTCGAAGAAGCGGGTGATCCCTATCAGCGTGAGATTGAGAATTGCACCAAGCTAATCATGGAACGTCTGGGCCGATCGAATGACTACACTCTGGCCTATCAAAGCCGCGTCGGTCCTGTGGAATGGCTCCAGCCCTATACGGATGAGGCGATTAAGGAGCTTGCGGTAAAAGGGATTGAAGAACTCGTTGTGGTTCCTATTAGTTTCGTGTCTGAGCATATTGAAACCCTAGAGGAAATCGACCAAGAGTACCGAGAAGTTGCGGAAGAAGCGGGGATCCATGTGTTTGCTCGAGTTCCTGCGCTGGATACAGATCCGACGTTCATTCAGGCATTGGGCGACTTGGTTCAGAAAGCCATGAGCGATCCTCCGATTTCCTTCGGCGAAACCATTACTCCAGCAGAAAACACTAAGCTCTATCCCCAAGAACGTTGGGAATGGGGCATTACGACATCGGCTGAAGTGTGGAATGGTCGGTTAGCCATGTTGGGGATTTTGGGCTTGATTGCTGAAATTATGGTAGGACAAGGACCACTCCATGCGATCGGATTGCTGTAATTCTTTTAAGTCTAAATTAATTCTAAATTAATAAAATGAAGGCGATCGGTGAATTAATTTGCCGATCGTTACTTATGTCCAGTAGTTTGGATGAGTAATGATTTTGATGAGCCGCTGAATTACTCAAGCGATCGTGGAAGATTTATCTTAGGTGCGTGCTGATTCGATATTTGAGCAATACCCAATGAGTCTGCTTTGGTAATTCGATACTTAGCAATTAAGTAAGAGCGGTGTCTTAGAATGAGAGAAGTCGTTCGCAACGGTTGATTTGTTATGTATAACTTTATCCCATCTTTGCCTTCACGCGATCGGTTGCCGACGATGTACGAGTTGCCGAGCGAAGATCCTCAGGAGCCTGGTTTGCCTGACACATTTCATCCTGCACAGTCGCAACTCTTGCAGGATACCTTTCAGACTGATGTGGTACCGATGGAGAATACCTTTATTGGTATGGATCTCAATCTCTATTATGATTCCCGTAATCCTCGTTGGCATAAGCGCCCTGATTGGTTCGTGAGCTTAGGAGTTGCGTCATCGGGTCTTCAAGAGAACATGCGCTGGAGTTATGTGATTTGGGAAGAGAGTGTCTCGCCGTTTTTGGTGGTGGAGTTGTTATCCCCAGGTACGGAAGATGAAGACCTGGGGAATACATTGCGGATGGTGGATAAGCCTCCGACGAAGTGGCAAGTTTATGAACAGATTCTGCGAGTCCCTTACTATGTGATTTTCGATCGTTATGTGAATCAGCTTCGTGTTTTTAAGCTGATGGGCCTTCGCTATGAGGAGATGGTGATTTCAGAGGAAAGGTTCTGGTTGGAGGAGATTGGTCTTGGAGTTGGAGTTTGGGAAGGAGTCTATCAGGGGACTTTTGGTAAATGGTTGCGTTGGTATGATGACAAGAATAGTTGGGTTCCAACCCCTCAAGAAGCTTCTAAGTCTGCGCGATTGCGGGCTGAGTCTGAACGATCGAGGGCTGAGTCTGAACGATCGCGAGCTGAGTCTGAACGATCGAGGGCTGAGTCTGAACGATCGAGGGCTGAGTCTGAACAATTGCGAGCAGAACAGGCAGAGACTGAGTTAGAGTCTGAACGATCGCGCGCTGAAGAGGCGGAATTGGATCTAGCACAGGAACGATCGCGATCATTGCGGTTATTGGAAAAGCTGCGATCGTTGGGGATTGAGCCGGAGTCTTAAGGGCCAGCCGTGAAACTCGTATCAGTAGGTTGGGAAGGGGTGACGATCGCAAATCTAGCCGTTTCTGCAATCTTGACCAACTCGTCCAAACCGGGCACGACAATCCCTTCTGCCTGACTCAACCAAAGCAAATATTCAATATTGCCTGCCGGACCTGTAATCGGCGACCAGGTTAAGCCTTGATAGTTCCAGCCCATATCTAGTCCCGCTGTCAACACCCGATCGATCGCCCAAGCCTGATCTGCCGGATTGCGCACCACACCCTTTGCCCCAATCCGATCGCGCCCAACTTCAAACTGCGGCTTTACCAATAGCAACACCTCACGGGAATTCACCAATAGCCGATGAATCGCAGGCATCACCTTCACCAACGAAATAAACGACACATCCACCACACCCAAATCTGGCCGCAGGTCTGATTCAGAATATAGGTCTTCAGGCTGAAGAGTGCGAATATTAGTCCGCTCCCGAATCACGACCCGATCGTCACTTTGCAACTTCCAAGCCACCTGTCCATAGCCCACATCCACCCCATAAATCCGGCTAGCCCCGCACTGCAACAAACAATCCGTAAAGCCTCCCGTCGAAATGCCGCCATCGAGACAAACGCGACCCGTTACGTCAATACCAAATGTTTCCAGCGCCTTAATCAGCTTCTCGCCGCCTCTTGAGACAAACCGCGATCGGGCTTTCATTTCCACGATCGCCCCGACATCCACCGCCGTCCCCACCTTATCCACCAGCGTATGATTAACTCGTACTTCCCCGGCTTGAATCAGTCGTTGGGCTTGTTGAAGCGAGTCACATAGCCCCCGATCGAAGAGCAATTGATCCAGACGTTGCTTGGCCATAGCTTAAAAGTCACGATCGGGGAACCCGCGCCTACAATTACAGTCTTGCGATTATAAACCCCAGAAATTGGGTTTTGCCGGGAAATGCTAGACTGTCTCTCAGCAGGTTTATCGTAATCATGAGGGTAAAAGGCCAACATTATCCCGACAGTATTCAAATAAAACTCCAAAATGAAAGCAAATAATTTCTTTACGAGCCTAAGTAATCCGATCTTTCGACGGCTGTATGCAGCGCAAACGATTAGTCTGCTTGGGGACGCACTAACTTGGCTGGGTTTGGCATTATTAGCATTTGAATTGGCGGGAAGATCTTCACCTGTCGTACTCGCAGGCGCATTGACGCTCAGGGTAACGGCGTTTGTTTTGCTGTCACCATTGGCGGGCGTTGTCGCAGATAGATTCGATCGGAAGTCGATTCTGATGATGACTCACTTTGGACGAATGCTCTTAGTGTGTCTACTTCCCTTTGTCCGCGAAATCTGGCAAATCTATGCCCTCGTATTGGGCTTAAATATTTTCAATGCCTTTTTTACTCCCACTTATCAGGCGACGATTCCGTTGGTCACAGGGAAGGCTGATTATCCGCAAGCGATCGCGTTATCCAGCAGCACTTCTCAGATTTTAGGCGTATTTGGCTCTGGGATTGCCGGAGCATTGGCATTATTTATCGGTGCTAGAAATCTGTTTTTCTGGGATGGTGCAAGCTTTCTAGTGGCCGCGATCCTCATTGGCTCTCTCCCTGGAAATTTACGGGTAGAGGGTGCTTCAGGGGATAAATCGATCGGGCAAATTTTGTCGGATATTCAATCTGGCACCACTAGGCTCTGGACTGATGCACCGATTCGGTATGGCTTGATAATCCAGTTGGTCGCGTCGATCTCTGGTGCCCAGATTTTGGTAAATACAGTCGGCTATGTTCAAGGAACACTGCAACAGACAGCGGTACAGTACGGTTGGGTGATGATGGGGTTTGGGCTAGGTGCAGCTTTTGGCACATTAGCTCTAGGTGCTTATCCGCACTATCGATCGAAAGTAATTACGCTATTCAGCGGTGGATTGCTGATCGTCGCGGCATTACTTCCCGCTAATTATGTCGGGCTAGCTCCATTAATTCTCCTGTGGACGATCGGTGGATGCGGGCAAAGTTTGCTCAATCTATCGATGCAGACCTTAATTGCCGATCGGACCCCCATCAACATTCAAGGGCGTGTTTACGGAGCACATTTCGCTTGGAGTCATCTCTGGTGGGCAGGGGCTTATCCTTTGGCGGGGTGGTTAGGAACTGCTTTTCCTCAGCAAACTTTTCTGTATGGTAGTTTCATCGGTATGGCCTTACTATCGATCGCTCATTTGCTGCTCTCGCCCGATCGATTTATCCATACTCATGGGGAAGTTTTGCATAGTCACGCCTATCAGCATGGTCCCGACGATCGGCACGTAGATCTAACAGTAGTCGAAACCAAGAAGGAACATCAACATGCACAGTTCAGTCATCTTCACTCCTATACTGACATCAGCCACGATCATCACAATCCCTAAAATCTCGATGTAACGCCAACATAACCAATGCTCCGCGCTTCAATCTAAAGTATTAGATATTGCAATCCCATTGCGCTGTTTTTATTGTAGATATTAAATTATTCCTCTAATTATTGATGCTGAGTACTAGTCGGAAAACAATTGGTATGGTAACTATTTAAGAGGCTTATGTATAAAATTTAGTGGTCACATTTAGAAATTAGTAATCCAATTTACTAATTCTTATTTACGATCACCTGCGGCTAGCCTATCCAGACCTAAGACATCCCTCATCCGTATCGGCACTTTATGAACCCGGAACCCACTCCCACGCCGCGCAGAAATACGTTCTGGAAAAGGGCTGCCTTACCTCTCGGAGTTTTGACAATAGCTGGCATCGGTGGCACATTATGGGCCACAAAGTATATCTACGAAGACATCGTACCGATCGTTGAAACCTCTTTAGAAAAAGAACTTAATCGTCCGGTCAAGCTGGGCAAAGTGCAGGGATTTAGCTTAGGCAGTCTGCGCCTTGGCAAGTCTGAGATTCCGGCGACTGCAACCGATAGTGACCATGTGGAAATCGAAGCGATCGATGTGAGCTTCAATCTTTGGGAATCGTTTCAGAAAAAGAAGTTGAAAATTAAGCTTAATCTGCTTAATCCTGTTGCTTTTATTGAAGAAGACAAGCCGGGTGTTTGGATTGGGACGGAGATCACCCCTCAAAAAGAGGATGACCCGAATGCTGGGGACGTGGACGTGGCAGAAATCAAGCTCTCTAATGCGACCATAGAACTACTGCCGATCGCTAAAGAAAAACAACCGCGTCGCAGTGTCAAATATCAAAAGGTTAATACCACGGTCCAGATGTTTGATCGGGGAAAACAGCTTAAAATAGATTCCGAAGGCGAAAGCGCAGTCCAAGGCAGTTTTAAGGTAAACGCTGAAATTTGGAATCGGACGATTAATGCCAAAGCTGATGCGGAACCCACAACCGACAAACTGACGGATAAACCGATCGCAGGCAAACCCGCCACACTGCGCCTCGACATCAACGGCGAAGTTCGCACCGAAAAAATGTTACTTAGCGAGTTCGATCGTTTAGCCCGTCTCCCCGTGAATGTGGAATCTGGCGAACTCAATAGCAACCTAACTCTTCAGATCCGGGCCGACGAAAAATATCCGTCTCTTAGAGGCACCGCTACGTTCCGAGATATTTCGGGGAAGGTTCCTGGCGTTGCCTATGGTGTGAGTAAAGTGGAGGGTGATTTGCGATTTGAAGGCCGACAAATTGTTTTAGAAAAATCTAAAGCTGTTATCGCTAAAGAAATCACGGTGCAAACTATAGGCAAAATCGATTTTGAAAAAGGATTAGATTTAACCAGCAAAACTGGGTCCATTGAAATTCCAAAGCTGCTAAAAACCTTCGACATCAAAACGCCAAGTACGATCGCAGGCGCAATTCTCAGCGAAGTTAAGATCACAGGCCCGATCGAAACCCCCGGTATCAGCGGTCAAGTTAAAAACACAAAAGTGATTACGATCGCTGCGCCAGAGTCTGACAAACCCCAACCCGATATTCGTTTAACTAGCCTCCAAACCCGATTTAAAATCGATTTAAAATCGAAAAAACTTGGGATCACGGATCTTTTGGTACTACCTGAACTCGGCGGTAGCATTACAGGTGCCGGAACGATTGCCCTGGCCAAACCCGAATCAATTGATTTGCAATTGCAAGCCACTGGGTTCGACGGAGACAAAATTGCAAAACTCTACAATGGCGGCGCAGCGCTTCCGGTGGCGATCGGAACCTTGTCCGCAAATATCATGGTTTCCGGTTCCCCGACTAATCCTGAAACGTTGGTTGCTTGGAATGCACCGGGCGCTAAATATCCGGCTAGCGGGGAAATTGCGATCGTTGGCGAGACTATCACACTGCGGAACACTATTGCTCAAGTCGAAGGCGGTACAGCGCGGATTAATGGCACGGTGGTTAATGGCCTGCTAGCCCTAAATGTCAAAACCGATGGCATTCCCCTCAAACCGTTTTCCCCCGAACTTCGAGGTAATTTCAGCAGCGATCTGAATGTAACGGGGACGATCGCAAATCTGAGTCCTGAAACTGTTCGGGTGAGTGGTTCGACTCAATTATCTGAAGGGGTTGCGGTTATTAATGATCCGATCGTGGCCCAAATTGAATGGACGGGAAAACAACTCAACATCAAAGAAGCCACGGCTCCCGGACTGTCGGTGAATGGCAGCATTTTCGCGAGTTTGGGTGAAAAACCTGAAGTCACGGGCCTTGATTTGAATGTCAAAACTGAAGGTCTCGCGCTTGCCTCACTGCCCACGCAATTGCCCAAGGACGTGCGACTTTCTGGCACCACCGACTTCGACGGGAAAGTTACGGGAACGCCCACTAGCCCAATGGTTCAAGGGAACCTAGCGTTGAATGCATTACAAGTTAATGATTTGAAATTTGATCCCCTGCGCGGCACCGTTTTTTACGCTAGCAATCAAGGCGTAGACCTGAATCTAGCGGGCCGCCAGGATCGGATTTCGGCCAAACTCGATCGTGATTTCCAACCGATTTTTGTAAATCTTCAGCGGGGTGACGGAACCATTGATGCGGTGCGATCGGGGAATGGATTTAATGTGGCGATGCGTCGGCTTGACTTGGCTGAATTGAATGGATTTGGCCTAGAAAAACCCCTCACCCAACTTCTGGCGCAAACCGGAGCCGCTGATGAAATTGGGTCGCCAACCCTCGGCGGGCAACTGAATGGAAACCTCTCGCTGAATTTAAAATCACAACACCTCCAAGCGGGAACTATTCAAATCGATCGTCTCCGTCTTGGTAACTTCCGCGCCGCCAGTCTCACCGCTGTCCTGAACAATGCAAGCGCGCAATCCTTAGCTAGCGCAAATGTGGTGATGCTCCAGCCCGAACTCAATAGTAAATTCAATGCCCAAAGCATTCGAGCCAACATTCAAAACGTCAACCTCGCCAGTGGTGCAATCTCAGGAGCCACCATTGAAGTCAATGCGCCTCAAGCGATCGGGTTCACGGCGTTGCAAATCCAGGCCAACCTCGGTGCAGGGAATCTAAAAACAGGTCAAAACGGCACCGTCACTGTGACACAACCCAAAGTCGGTCTAGGTCAAGCAGAAGATTTCAAAGCAGCCTTCTTTGTGTCCAGTACGCAGTTCAATCTCCAGAAAAGTACCTTACGCTTGCCATTGGTGGACGATCGGGGCAGACGGACGGGGGAAGTAGGTACGGTTGCAGTGCGCGGGAATATCAACTTCCAAGGCGACCCGAAGATTGAAGCTGAACTTGATGTGGTAGATGGCCAATTCCAGGATGTCTTACGGACGGCCCAGCTTTTCCAAATCAGCGATCTGACCCGTGGTGCAACTCTACCGCTCTATGCAGCGGCGGCTGATGTTCAACCCAGTAGTATCGGCAACACAAACGCTCCCGTGATTCAACAACTCAAGCGCTTTGCCGAAATTAACCAAATCATCGCCCAAACTGCCGAAACCCGATCGAATACGTTGCTCCCGACATTGCTCGATATTCGGGGACGATTCAATGGCACGCTCAAAGTAGCTGGATCCTTGTCTCGCCCCGATCGGCTCACGGCCAGTTTCAAACTAGCGGCCAAAACCCTGGAATGGCGGCCCTATGCGTCCTATCTGAATACCACCGACGAGAATAAACTCGAAATCAATCCAAACCGAGTACTCAAGGCTGAAAATGCGGTGCTTGAAGGTGGAATTGAAAATGGAGTGCTTAGCATTCGGCCTTTCTTACTTAAATCAGGAGCCACGACAATTCGGCTGTCTTCCGTGCAAATTGGCGAAGTTGAGGAGCAATCTGGTCAGCTTAAAGTCGAAAATCTACCGATCGAATCCATTCAAAGTTTCTTCCCTTATCCCCTTAATATCGGCGGACAACCGATCGCGTTGGCAGGAAACCTAAATGGCACCGTCTCGCTGTCTGGTCCTCGCACCAAACCCAACTTCATCGGAGCGGTTGATTTGACCAATGGCACCCTGAATGATCAACCGCTCCAGTCAGCCGTCGGTGCCTTCAACTACGAAGATGGACGACTGAAATTCCAAAATACAATCGTCGCTAATTCCAGCGAACCCATCAGAATTGTTGGTGAATTGCCTTACGATCTCGATCTTCCCACAGGCAAAATCGTCAGCGCCGATCGATCCTTAAAAGTCACCGGACGCGTTAAAGATGAAGGATTGTCGTTACTAAATCTACTAGGTCAACCGATCGCCTGGGAAGGTGGTAAAGGTCAGCTCAATTTCGACATCAGCAGCGCTCCCGATCAGCCGCTCAAAGTCCAGGGGGAACTAATACTTGATGGCGCAAAAATCAAAGCCCAAGCCTTACCCGAATCCCTTACCAATGTTCGAGGGCGTGTCGTTGCCGACTTTACGGGGGTTCATGTCGAAAATCTTCGCGGTGAATTCAGTCGCGGACAAGTAGTGGCCAATGGCTCGATTCCAGTCTTTGGCTTCACACCGCCGGAGCTACCCGAGGAACCCGTCGTCCAAAAAGATTCTGCTGGAAATGCGATCGTCCCCCTCACCGCTAATCCGCCTGTTGCCTCTAGTGGTCCGAGAAAAAATCAGCCCCTAATTGTTGATCTCCAGCGCATCGCCATTAATCTCAAAGGTCTCTACGATGGTGGCGTAAACGGTCGCGTTGTAATTGGTGGTAATGCCTTTGATCCTAAAATTGGCGGTAGTGTCATCCTCACCGATGGGCGTGTTCTCCTGTCCGACACGATTCCTGATAATGTCGCTCCGGGTAGTAAAAACAATGGCCGCCCAGCCTTTGAACTAAAAAATCTCCAACTCACACTCGGCGATAATATCCGGGTTGTTCGGGCACCCCTACTCAATTTTGTGGCAAGGGGCAAGTTAGATGTGACAGGAACGCTCGATAAGCTTCAACCCAGCGGACGAATTGATCTAGAATCGGGTCAAGTGAATCTCTTTACGACTCAATTTGTCTTGGCGAGAGGCTATCGTAATTTTGCTGAATTCCGCCCCGAACTCGGACTGGACCCCAAACTCAATGTACGACTCACTACGTCTGTTCCCGAAGTCACCCGCACTCGCATCCCCACCAACAACATCAGTTCTGAAATCAACCAGGCTCTCAACCTCGCGGGTAATGTCGGCGGAGTACAGACGGTACGCATTCAGGCACGCGTCGAAGGCCCAGCGAGTTTACTAACCAAAAATCTCGAACTCAAGAGCAGCCCTAGCCGATCGCCGACGGAAATTGTGTCACTTTTAGGCGGTGGGTTTGTAAATACCTTAGGCCGAGGTGATGATGCGACGTTAGGGATTGCAAACTTTGCTGGATCTGCGCTGTTAACCAATGTTCAAGGTGTGATTGGCAATGCGATCGGCCTGAGCGAATTCCGTTTATTCCCAACGCTGATTGGTAATACTACGACTGGAACCTCTACTTTGGGCCTTGCCGCAGAAGCGGGCGTAGATATTCTCCGCACTGCCGATGGTGTTCCCATTGTCTCAGCAACTGCTTTGCGCGTCCTTACCGCCAGCCAAGCGACCCAATTCGGTCTTCGCTATCGAATTAATGAAAAACTTATCTTCCGAGGCTCTACCGATTTTGCGGGGGACAATCGTGCGGTTTTTGAATTTGAAACTCGGTTCTAAAATACGTTGATTCTGCAATTGTTCAATCAGTTCCGACTTAGATAATTGCAGTAATACCCGCGTATAGTCTTCATTACTTATCGCCATCAATCACGGCATCAAGCTTTTAAGGGCAGAATCTATGGTTCCATATGCTCCATACTAATACGCCAAGATACAAGTAGGTTTAAGGCGTTGGCTCGTTTTAGATCAGTTTCCCTTAGGAAAATGAGTTCTTCAACCTTAGGTCAACGGCACTGACGGACTGACGGACCACGTTGCATCACCAGAAGACGTATCACCGGAAAGATCGAGGACAAGCTGGTGATGATCGCTTAGGCTTTCCCGATGTCCAACGCTTAGAAAAGTTATTCCAGACTCTCGAAGTTTCTGATAGAGATGTTTTTCATTCTTTGGATCAAGCGCACTCGTCGCTTCATCTAAAATTGCATAGCTGGGTTTGTTTAGTAGCAACCGGGCAAAAATAAGCCGCTGCTGTTCTCCTAGAGATAGCACCTCAGCCCAATTTTTTTCTGCCTCAAATCCACCGTGTCGCTGCTCTAAATCTGGGAGATTAACTTGAATCAGAACATCTCTGAGCTGTGAATCTTCGATCGAAAGATCCATTTTTGGATACACCATTTGATCCCGTAGCGTTCCCAAAATCATGTAAGGCCGCTGGGGTAAAAACAGCATCTCATCCAATGGTGGACGCACTATTGTCCCCGTCCCCGTATCCCATAGCCCAACGATTGCCCTCAGCAAAGAACTCTTCCCACACCCACTCACTCCGCGCACCAGCAGCCCTTCACCTACGGGTAGCTTAAGCGATAAATCCTTAATTAGAGTCCGTTGACCATTGGGCGTTTGGAGGGTCATGTGCTCTAGTGCTAGATAATCTCTCGATTGAGTTTCGATCGCTGTTCGTTGCACTCCTTCAATTTTCCCGTCCGTTTCAGCCGTCGTTTCAAACGACTCCAAGAAGGTATACAACCGTTCAACCCCGGCTCCAAAAGTCGTCAACGATTGGAACCTAGCTACAATTAAGTTCAATGAGAAAAACACTCGGATAAAGGCCCCTTGAGCCTCCGTCACTTTCCCCACTTCCAACTCGCCTGCAAAAATTCCCGGTGCTACGACGATCGCGGGTAAAATGAACGGGATAAATTCATAGGCATTGGTCAAAATATTAAGGTTGAGTTCCCAAACAATTAGGCGTTTAAAATTATCAAAGACCTCACTAAATCGGGCCTTAATCCGATCAGATTCACACGCTTCACCCTGATAAAATGCGATCGCCTCAGCATTTTCTCGTACCCGAACCAGACTAAATCGAAAATCGGCTTCTTTTTTAAGCTGGTTGAAGTTAATCTCCATCAAAGGTTTCCCAAACACCCCAATGGTTGTCAACGTACCTACCAGCGCATACACCACCAAAAACAAAATTAATGGCTTAGAAATCCCCCACAGCACGCTGCTAAATGCCGCGATCGCCAACACCGAATCAACTAACGCTAGGAGGAGTACCAAGGATTCCTGAGTAAAGCTTTTGACATCTTCAGTAATTCGTTGATCAGGATTGTCAATGTCAGAATGATTGATGTGGTAAAACGCTCGGTTCCCAAAATAGCGATTGATAAAATCACTCGTCAACCATTGCCGCCATTCCAGCCCCAAGCGATCGCGCAGATAAACATAGCCAGCATAAAGCGGCGCATACAGCACCAATGTTCCTGCAAAAACAACAATCGTTTGCCAAAATCTAGCTTCATCTTGAGCCGACAACGCGGAGATGAGTTCGCCTCGCTTGTTATTAAGCAGTACGCTCAGTCCGGTATAGCCCAAGGACATGACGATGACCACTAGAAGCAGCCCCCGTGCCCGCCATTTCTCCTCGCTAGACCAGTAAGACTGTGCGATCGCCCAGAACTGTCTGAATATCACTAGATTAAATCGTTGCATTGCTTTTATTGATCCAGGGTGATTGGGTTGAGGGTCTTTCAAACGTGGAGGTTCAATACATCTTGCAACATCCGATCGAAGAATATCTCTAGCGGCATTTCGGACGCTCTGACCATGGCAGAAATCACGCTAGATTTAGCAAAGGAGCAGTAGAGACCCGCTTCCAAAAACCACGGATTGCCTTGGGGATCGATGCGAAAATCAAACAAACTGTAATGACGACAGCCTAATGCAAGATGAGCTTTTCGGGCCATCTCCCAACCGCCTTCTGTAATCGGATCAGTGGGATCGACAATCCAGGAATGCGTGCTTTCTTTGGCGGCAAAATCTAGATTCCCTGCTTCATTTTGTTTTAGCTTATCCGCATAGCTCCGAATGAGGCTTATCCGCTCAACAACTTTCAAGACGATGGGAAAATAAGTCAAGTTGACTAATCCCGATCGATCCCGTTGCGCAATGCCTCCAGTTTCTTCCAAGCCAGACCGTTCTCTAATATCGATCGGGCCTTAGCAAATGAATCTTCTAAGCTTGAATTACCTGGGTTGCTTAAACTGAATTGCGATCGCCATAGATAGAAACCAGCATTCCAAACCAACGGATTCAAGAGTACCGACGGCTTACCCTGAAGCGCTAATAATGCCGCCGCCGCCCAATCACTCGTTTCCATCAATGGCACATCCCGATCGGCAAAACCATAATCACGGGGCGCTAAACTTAGCCGTTCAAATTCGCCATTTTCCGAAGCTCCAATAATCGCCGTTCGATCGCAAGCCAAATCACAGCTTCCCTCTAACCCTTTTATCGTTAAAAATGACGTGGTTCCTCGCAATTCAAAGGCTGACCTAAACATCCCTTCCGTTGGTGGATGGACGTAGCCGCATACTAGTGTTTGTGGCCCTGAATACGGCGACCACATGAGTTCTAGGGTAGATAAGGGCGGACGTTTACCGATTTGATCACGGTAGGGCATTAGGGCTTGAGCTAGGGAAAAATGATCGGGCAAATAGACAAATCCCAGGCCAGTGGTTTCTAAGATTTCATGCACTTGCATCAAGCTCAAACCGGGCCAATTCACGCCTAAACTTTGCCAAAGTTCAATTAAAGGCAATCCTTCTTTGGTTGGAACCCGATCGCCCCCATGCTGAATCACTGGAATGTCGGCGGCGGATAATACCAATGCTGTTAAGGGACCGAGGGGAGCAGTGCGCGATCGGCCATCATAGGGATAGCAAAAAACCCAGGGATTTCGGACAATCGTTGGCAAAATACTGGGTAATTGTGGCCCAAGCGCATCATAAGCATCTGCCATGCCCGCGAGTTCTTCGCCCGTGGGTCGCTTGATTCGGTGGGAGATTAAAAATGCACCGATTTGAGCCGGGGTCGCGTCTTGATGCAACATCATACGCATGGCATCATTTGCTTCCGATCGGGTTAAATTTTGACTTGTGTGTGGCCCACTGCCGACTTTACGCAGTAGGGCGCGGAATTCGTGACTCATGGCGTTGCGTTCCGATCGGGATCCCCATAGTATAAAAAATAAATTGCATAAAAAGTGCGAAAAAATAAAGTGTGAAAAATTTAGTTCAACACAAACTTAATTCAAGAACTTGAATGTTTAAGGGCGATAGATGAATTTTAAAGAGTCTCTAGCTTAATACAAGTTTGTCGTGAGAATATTGGTTTTGATTTTGACGATCGGCTTGGATATCCCTTTGAATTTGCATTTGAACGAGTTCTCTAAAACGGCAAATAGGCGGGATTTGGAGCCGATCGCTGGTAGTCACAAGCACGACATCGCGAGTAATTACAGGTTCGGTGGTAGGCCGCATGACTAGGGTTGGATCCAAATGGAGATCCGCGACAGCACCCTGGGGGAGTAACGCCACGAGTTTACCTTGACGGACGACTCCGCGAAAAGCATCAAGAGTATTCAGTTCTAAGGCTGCATTTAGCGTCACGCCGTGTTTTTGAAACTGTTCTTGAACCAAACGCTGCATCCCATACCCATCTTTAAACACAACCTGCGGATAGTGAACCAGCCGATCCCAAGGCACTATTTCATCTTGAGCGAGGGGATGGTCCGCTGACATGAGGACTTGGACGGGTTCGGTGTAGAGCTTGTCTACGATCATCTCGGGACTAGCGGTCAGGAAGCGGTTATTCATGACAATGGCTAAATCGACTAATCCATCTTTCAGGACTTTTAAGGCCCGATCGCTGCCCAGAGAGGTGACGCGGATCTGGACTTGGGGATATTCAGCGCAAAAGCGTTGTAAGACTGGGGGAAGCTGATAGGCACAGACGGAGTGGATGGCGGCGATGCAGAGTTCGAGCTGTTTGCCATCCATTAGGTCTTTGAGTTCGGTGGTAGCAGTTGTCCACTCTTGCAATATTTTACGCGCCCGAGGCATAAAGCATTCTCCAGCGATCGTGAGTTTGACGTGACTGGTTCGGTGAAATAGGGACACGCCTAGGCTTGTTTCGAGCGTTTGAACTTGTCGGCTGATGGTGGATTGGGTCACATCGGAGTGTTTGGCGGCTTGTTGAAAACTTCCGGTTTCGGCGACAGTGAGAAAGGCTTGTATTTGTTCCAGACGCATGAAAAATATCCTAAATTACTGCCAAAAAATACGACTAAATCAGCGCCATTCATCTAGGGCAAATTGTAAGCCTGATTTTACTTCAGATGAAATTGTAATGTCCTGCATTTTTTGCTGAATGATAGTTTGAACGATCGGTTCTGGGCCTGTCCGATCAATCTGTTGAAGGGCTTGAAGAATATGAAATCGCAGTGAAGAATCCACCGTGGTGAATTGATCCACCAGGCCATCGATCGCGTCGGGTTGCGCCAGATTTCCTAGGGCTGTGACGGCCAATTTACGATCGTCCAGCGTCAAATCTTGTTGAATTAATTGAATCAAATAGGCCACCGTCAAATCTTTTAACTTACGTACACGCCCTAAAGCCCGCAGCAATTCAGTTCGTACAAGACTCATGGTTTGCGATGCTTTAAATAATCCCATCAATGCCTCTATACTTTCAAGGCGCAACAGCGATCGGACCAGCTCAATCGCCAACGCATCGGGCAGCGGTTCACTTTTCAAAGCTCGAAGTAACGATTCTGTTGATGCGTCTCCTCCCAATCGTCCTAAACTCGTCGCCGATCGAATACAAACTGAACCATTGAGATCCCATAGCAACGGCATTAATAATTCAATCCGCCGATCGCAACTTAACGTCTGACAAAATGCGATCGCTTCAGCAGCAGTTTCACGAATACGGGCGATCGGCGACTTAAGGGATTGAATCAGGATTACAGCAATGCGATTGTCTTGGAAATTCCCCAAGGCTGCGATCGCTATGCAACAGACCTCAGTATCCGGGTTTACTGCTAACTGCAATAACATTTCAACCGTTTCCACTGTGCGAATATTTGCCAGAATACGTACAGCCCACAACGAAGACTCTGCTTCTAATCCAGTCTGTAGCATGGGTTTCAATACCGACAAACAGCGATCGCCATATTGTGCCAGCACTGTCGCGGCCATGGATTGCACGTCAGAATTCCCCGACTTCAGCACTTCCAGCAGCGCCAACATGACCCCATCATCTTCCCAAGCGCCTAGGGTTCGGACGACAAACCATTGCAGTTCTTCGTCGAAGTCTGTGGTGTTATTTGTGGTGTCATTTAATGTCTCATTTAAACGATTGAGGAGGGGATCTATTGCTACATTTCCCAACTTTGGCAAGAGCTTAGACACGTCCCAGCGCACCTGAAAATCGCCCCATTCCAGCGCTTGCAACAAGCCATTTAAAATCTGGCTATTCAAAATCTGAATCTGGGTTCGATCGCCAGCTTGATCACTAAAAAACGATCGTTCGGCCAATTTACAAACCTCATCCCAATCTGATGCGGCGATCGCGGTTTCGAGTTCTATGGCGAATACTAATATGACTCGTCTAATGTCTGGCGTAAATTCTGCTGCTACCTGTTCCACGAATTGTCTCTCTATTAGGAATCTTGCTGAAACCGACCTGAAACCCAAATATCGTCGCCCCTCACCTCCATCGGATAAGTCTTCAGATTTTGGGTTGCTGGACCTTGTAAACGCTTGCCCGTAATATTGAATCGAGATTGATGGCAGGGACAAATAAATGACTCCTGAACATTATCCCAATTCACCAAACATTTTTGATGGGAGCAAATGGGACTGACGGCGGACAAGACTCCAAGCTCAGCGCTATTCTTTTTCTTTGGGCCACGGATGACTAAAAGCGGTTCACTGGAAAAATGTTCACTGAAGATCTTTCCCTCTTCTTCCAATAGTTTGAGACTGCCAATATTCTGAAAGCCCGCCGCACTCGTTTTCCCGCAGCCGCCCATCATGACCAGTAGCCATCCCGTACCAAACTGACGTAAAAATGCACGTCGGCCCGATAACATCAGGATAGGCTCCTCCGATCGCCTGAGCTTAAGCAATTTCCGAAAATGAGACGTGGAATTGTGAGTCATGGGAAAAGCGATCGCGACGTGAACAGCAAGGATGAATTACTTAAAACTTATATATTACCTAAAACTTATATATTACTTAAAACTTATAGTAAGGCACTCATAAGGGCTTAATACTACTTACGCATATCTTATATTCTGATTTTGCATCAAACCTATGGTTTCGTAACTTTGGATACGAAATGGTCACTCAATCTCTTTTAGGGTAGTGCCTTAAGTTGGCATAGATATTTTTCTGAACCCTTATTCCCAAACAACTGCTATGACTCCCGTATCCGAAAAGGCTCCTGCTGCAAAAGCCGAGAAGCTGAATAAATTTGAGAAATTCAAGCTCGAAAAGGATGGCCTTGAGGTGAGATCTGAGCTTGATCACTTTGCCGCCATTGGTTGGGAGGCGATGGATGAGACCGATCGGATCCATCGTCTGAAATGGTTAGGGATTTTCTTCCGGCCCGTAACGCCTGGAAAATTCATGGTGAGATTGCGGTTGCCCAGCGGCATCATGACCAGTGCCCAATCCCGCGTGCTAGGAGATGTAATTCAACGCTATGGAGATGATGGTGTTGCAGATATAACGACCAGGCAGAATATCCAACTTCGGGGGATTCGGATTGAAGATGTGCCGGAGATTTTTCAGCAGTTTGAAAGCGCTGGCTTAACTTGTGTTCAGTCGGGTATGGATAATGTTCGCAACATCACCGCGTCGCCTGTTTCTGGAATTGATGCGGCAGAATTGATTGATACTCGCGAATTGGCGCAACAGGTTCAGGATTTAATTACCAGTAATGGTCAGGGGAATCCGCGCTTTAGTAATTTGCCCCGTAAGTTTAATATTGCGATCGGAGGCTGTCCTGACAATTCAATTCATGCCGAAATCAATGACATTGCCTTTGTTCCGGCGTTTCAAAATGATGTAATTGGATTCAATGTTGTCGTCGGGGGGTTCTTTTCAGCAAGCCGAGTGGAAGCCGCGATTCCGATGAATGTCTGGGTTCCGCCGAGTGACGTGGTGGATTTGTGTGGTGCAATTCTGGATGTATACCGCGACCATGGATCGCGTGCCAATCGTCAAAAGTCGCGATTGATGTGGTTGATTGATAGTTGGGGCATGGACAGTTTTAGAGCTAAAGTCGAAACCCAAATGGGCCGATCGCTCGCTCCCGCTGCGGCAAAGGACGAAATTAATTGGGATAAACGGGATCATTTAGGAATTTATCCCCAAAAGCAAACAGGTTTGAATTATGCGGGATTGCATATTCCGGCGGGGCGAATGGTCGCGGATGACTTCTTTGAATTAGCACGCCTTGCTGAAGTGTATGGCAGCAGTGAAATGCGTCTCACGGTTGAACAGAATATCATTATTCCAAATATTCCTGATTCGCGGTTAGAGCCATTCAATTCTGAAGTATTACTTCAACGTTTTAGCCCAAATCCCGGCCCTATTGTCCGTGGGATGGTGTCTTGTACGGGGGCGCAGTTCTGCGATTTCGCCATGATTGAAACCAAAAATCAGGCGATCGAAATGGCAACGCTGTTGGATGCGGAATTGGATGTACCGAAGGCGGTGAGAATGCATTGGACAGGATGCCCCAATTCCTGCGGTCAGCCTCAGGTCGCGGATTTTGGGTTCATGGGAACGAAAGCTCGGGTGGACGGTAAGACGGTTCCGGGTGTGGATTTGTTTATGGGCGGCAAAGTGGGCAAAGATGCTCATCTTGGCGAAAAGGTGATGAAAAGCATTCCGGTGACGGAGCTGAAGCCGTTTTTGCGTCAGGTGTTGATTGAAAAGTTCGGAGCTACTCTAAAATCTGGAGTGAATCCAACCGATTCGACAACCTGGGTATTGCCAGATGCGAATGCTACCGTTGCTAATACTGCGGTGACGAATGTTGTTAAGCCTGCTACGTTGGTCTTCAGCAAATCCGGTCAGGAAATTGTTTGTGACAGTGGCAAATCCATTCTGAGCATTGCTACAGCGGCGGGGATTGCGATCGAAGCGGATTGTCAATCGGGAAGCTGTGGCACCTGCAAACAAAAGCTAGTTGAGGGCACGGTGGAATACCCGAATAATGCCCCAGCGGCCCTAACGGATGCAGAACAAGCTCATTACGTCCTAACCTGTAGCGCCCATCCGGTTGGTCGTGTGGTGTTGGACTTTTAACTACGGCTAATTGCTGCTAGTTGTTGCGAAACCGCTCATGAATCAATGGATTTGTGAGCAGTTTTATGGACCTCATCAATCTCGTTTAGGACACAACAATGCGCTCTAAAAATGCCACTGCTTCAACGTGAGTGGTTTGCGGGAAAAAGTCAGCAGGTTGAACTCGGGTCAAACGGTAGTCATTGTTCTCGCACAAAATTTTCAAATCTCGTGAGAGTGTCGCTGGATTGCAGCTCATATACACAATGCGATTTGGTTTGATCTTGAGTAATGTATTCAATACCCACCGATCGCACCCTCGACGTGGAGGATCCATTAATACAATGTCAGGACTGATAATCACATCATCAATGCTCTCATCTGTAATTCCCATCAGCAATGGCAGCAAGGTTTCCACACTTCCCGCATGAAATTCTGCATTCTCAATGCCATTCTTTTCCGCATTAATTTTGGCTTGCTCGATCGCACTCTCCTGCATCTCAATCCCAATTACCCGCTTCACTTGCTTGGCGAGGGGTAAGCTCAACGTGCCAATGCCGCAATAGGCATCCACAATTGTTTCACTGCCTGTTAAGTTCAATTCTTGTTCAATCTCATAAAGCATCGCCTCGGCTTGCTCGGTATACACCTGAAAAAAGGTATCGGGGCGAATTTGGAATTTCAAGCCCCCAAACCGTTCTTCAATGTAGCCACGACCGACAATACAAAAGGTCTCAAGGCCAAAAATAACATTGCCTTTTTCATTGTTAATATTCAAACAAACGCCAACGAGTCCAAAGCGTTGCATCCATTCATTACATTGCTTCCACAGTTCATTCAGTTTGCGATCTTTGGCCACGATCGTCAGCATCAGTTCACCTGTGCGACGACCGACTCTCAAGGAAATATGGCGCACATTGCCTTGATGGGTATTCTCATCATAAATTGCCCATTTTGCTTTACCAATATCTTTTTTGATTTCAGCAAGCAGTGGATTTAAACGCACGTCTTGAATCGGACATTGATTCAGATTAACAATGCTATGAGAGCCTTTTTGGTAATAGCCTGCAATGACATGACCATGAACGATCGATCGCATTGGATCGCGAAGTTTGGCTTCCGGTTGATTTCGTTCTGCAACACTCAACGGATAGCTGGACTTGTTGCGATATTGAAACGGTTCGCCGACGCTTAAGACTTCATCGACTTCGAGTTCATCCCCAAATCCCCCGATGCGTTGCAGCGCTTGCACCACTTGGTCGCGTTTAGAGGCAAGTTGCTGACTATAGCTGACATGTTGCCACTGACAGCCCCCACATTTGTCGGCGACGATACATTTAGGCCGCACCCGATCGTCTGAGGCTTGTAAAACATCGACCAGTTGAGCGGTGGCATATTTGGTTTTGACGATCGCCATTTTCGCTAAAATTCGATCGCCCGGTACGGTGTCTGGCACAAACACAACTAGTTCGTTCACCCGCCCAACGCCATCACCGCTATCACTGAGGCTTTCTATGGTCAACTCAACACGATCGCCTTGTCGCCATTTCCGTATATCAGATGCTGTGGGAATCATTTTGAGTTGACCGGAAATTAAGGGGGGATTGGATGAAGTAGATAAGTCGAGCTTTAGTTAAAGACGATCGGTTGTTTTTTAGCTATTATTTCTTTGCGCCTCGAATATCAATGACAGAACTGTTAAAGCTATATTGCGGTCCTTCGAGTTCTAGGGATGTGCCGATTTTTACTTTTTTATTACCGAATACAATGCCACCATCATCAGCGACTTTTGCGTTGCCGTTCAAGGTTATGAGCATATCGTTGGAAAATCGCATTTCTGGACGGGGATCGGGCAAGGCTTTGACGCTACCATCGGGCTGAGGTATGGCCAAACTGCGGGGCAAGAATTCTAATTTTGCCAGGTCTACTTGACCGGAGGGTTCGTTGCGGATGATGACACTAATTTTATCGCCTGGTTTGAGAATATTTTTAGGATCAATCGCATTAAGTCCTCGGACAATTACATCAACTTCGATGGGTGAACCCTGAGCATAGGACGATGTTTTGCCGGGGAGCAGGAAGATGCCTGCGATGACCATGAGAATAATTATGGCGGCTCCTGCATCTAGGATGCTAACTTTGCCGAAGAGTCTGCCTTTAGAATCCAAAATTGCCATGTGATGATTTCCCTTATTTCAGGATAAGAATCACTTACCCCATCCAAAATTTGTCACTCGTCAGAGTAGCACATGTCTCCTGTCTCTAGAGAAATCGACGGATCTTTAGTTCTTTAGATTTAATGAAATAGATTTGCGCTCGGATTCTATTTAAATAGTTGATTAAATATCGGGGTTATTTGCCGATCGGACACCAACCTCTGAAAATCCAACTATTTTTGTTTAAATTTGCAATGGAGCCTGCATAAGGTTACCCAGACAATGAATAATAATAAGACTAGATAGAAACGTTGCTACTCAATCCCCACCATAGGTTCCACGGGTCATGCCCCAGTTTAATATTCAGACGGATAGCGACATCCCCGCATCCAGTCAACTCTTTAACCAAATCTTATTTGCGATCGCCTCACGGCAGTATCCGCCAGGGCACCGCCTGCCCAGCACCCGGCAACTTGCTATGCTTACGGGGTTACACCGCAACACCATCAGCAAAGTTTATCGACAACTCGAAGATGCCGGAGTGGTCGATGCTCAGGCTGGATCCGGAATTTATGTTCGAGATCACATCACAGAAGGCAACGCGCTCCAGCAGTCTCCCCTACTCCAGCAACATCCCGCCGCCCATCGTCTGATTCAGCAAAATGTAGACGAATTGTTAAAACAAGGCTGCTCCCTTAGCCTCACCCGTGAACTTTTTCTCGCCGAAATCGACTGGCGACTGCGGTGTAGTGCCCAAGTCCTAATTACCGCCCCCAGTCATGATCTCGCTGCCGGGGAAATGATGCTACAGGAACTTCAAAAAGCTCTGAACATTCCCATTCAGCTTGTTCCCATGGAAGAACTCGGCCAAGTTCTTGACCAAACACGCTCCAGCACTGTCGTCACCAGTCGCTATTTTATTCACCAAGCTGAAGCGATCGCTGCACCAAAATCAGCCCGTGTCATTCCCATTGATATTTATGATTTTGAAAAAGAACTTAAACTCGTCAAAGATCTGCCCAAAGGCCACCATCTCGGCATCGTTAGCCTTAGTGCTGAAACCATTGGCGTGGCCTCCATCATCATCCATAGTTTGCGCGGCGAAGATATTTTACTCATGGGCGCGGCGACCACCGATGCCTATAAATTAGATGCGATCATTCGTAATGCCCAGACTATTATCTGTGACGAACCCAGTCATATCCCCGTTAAAGCCGCCATTCTCGCCGCCCAAGACGATTTAATCCGTGCTCCAAAAATCATCGCCTGTGAAAGCTTCATCGTAAGTAAATCCATTGGACTACTCAAACGAGAGTTAGGATTGGAATGAGTTCTATTTGGAATAAACCCTAGTGAAGCTTCTATGCCATTAGAAAACTCTCCCGCCCATTCTCCATTATTTCCCCTGTGTAAACGGGTCAATCGAATGGTGATTTTTGACTTCGACGGAACGATCGCCGATAGCTTCAACATTGGGGTCAAAATTGGCAATCAGCTTGCCCAGGAATTTGGGTTTCCAACCATTACTATGGCCACGATCGATCGATGGCAACATCTCAGCTCCAAGGAAATAATTCATGAAATCGGAGTTCCATTTTACCGTCTACCTAAAATCATCAGTCGCTTTAAATCTGACATGAACCGAGAAATCCCCAATCTTCAGCCTTTCGATGGCATGAAAGAAGCCCTTCGCACCCTTCGCAGTCAAGGCTGTCGTCTTGGCATTGTGTCATCAAACAGTGAAGATAATGTTCGTAGCTTCTTGGCAGTCCAAGGCATAAGCCACCTATTTGAATTTGTTATTTCCTGTCCTCGTCTTATGGGTAAGGACAAAGTTCTCAAACGAGTCTTAAGAAAGCAAAACATCCAGCCCGAAACCGTCCTTTATGTTGGCGATGAAACCCGAGACATTGACGCGGCCAAACGGAGCAACATCCGATCGGCTGCGGTATCCTGGGGCTTCAACTCACTCCAAGTCCTCGCCCAGCACTATCCCGACTTCATACTGACTGAACCCGCCGACCTCAACAAAGTTGTCCTGCGTTTTTAAAACGATCGCGGGGTTTTACGTAAATCTAATCTTAAGCTTTAGGTGAAGATTATTGGCTTGATGTGGCGAGATTAGCAACCAACGACGATCGAATTATCATCAGCCCTAGATTCGCTGATGGTTTTAAACGTCTTAACCCATGATTATGAACCAAACTTATCGTCCGGTTTTTCTTGTGACTGGAGGTGCCGGATTTATTGGTGCCAACTTTGTTCTACGAATGCGCCAAAATAATCTAGCCAAAATAATCAATCTCGACAAACTTACCTATGCTGGGAATCCCCAAACCCTAGTAAGCCTTGCAGAAGATACCGATCATCAATTGGTGCGCGGTGACATTGGCAATACGGAATTGGTAACGCATTTACTTGATAAATATCAGCCTGATGCTGTTGTTAACTTTGCGGCTGAAAGTCATGTCGATCGATCGATTCTCAATCCTAATGAATTCGTGCAGACTAATGTTGTCGGAACACTTAATTTACTGGAAGCCAGTCGAGCGTATTGGCAACGATTGTCGGGTGATAAATGCAATAGTAATAAGTGCAATAGATTTCGGTTTCTGCATGTTTCGACCGATGAAGTTTATGGTTCTCTCCGTCCCACAGATCCTCCCTTCCGCGAAGATACGCCCTATGCCCCCAATAGCCCCTATGCAGCCTCAAAAGCTAGTTCAGATCATTTAGTCCGGGCTTATTACCATACCTATGGAATGCCAGTTCTTACAACCAATTGCTCAAATAACTATGGACCGTATCAATTCCCGGAAAAGCTAATTCCATTAATCATTTTAAATGCATTACAAGGCAAGCCGCTTCCAGTTTATGGCGATGGTCAGAATGTTCGAGACTGGCTTTATGTCACGGATCATTGTGAAGCGATCGCTCTAGTCTTAGCACAAGGCAAACTCGGCCAAACCTATAATATTGGCGGGATTAATGAGAAAACCAATATTGATGTTGTTACTACTATTTGCAAGATTCTAGACAAACTAGCTCCCAAAGCTGGACTAGAACGTACGTCTTTAGTCACTTTTGTCAAAGATAGGCTTGGCCACGATCGTCGGTATGCAGTTGATTGTAGCAAAATCGATCGAGAACTGGGCTGGAAACCAAAAGAGAGCTTTGAGACGGGGCTGCTACAAACAGTTCAATGGTATTTAGATAATCCAGAATGGGTTGAAGCCGTTCAATCTGGTGCGTACCAAACCTGGATTCATCAAAACTATAGCGATCGTAAATAGGCGGACTTATAAGTTCCAGTTATTTGTACATCAATTCTAGGTAGAAGAATGAAAGGAATTATTTTAGCAGGCGGCTCTGGCACACGGCTTTACCCCTTGACGCATGTTGTCAGCAAACAACTCATGCCTGTCTATGACAAACCAATGATTTACTATCCGCTTTCGACACTAATGTTAGCGGGTATTCGTGAAGTATTAATCATTTCCATCCCAGACCATTCACCACTATTTAAAGACTTATTGGGTGATGGATCTCAATGGGGAATGAAATTTAGTTATATTGAACAACCGACTCCAGACGGTTTAGCTCAGGCGTTTATTTTGGGTAAAGAGTTCATTGGCGATGATTCAGTTTGTTTGATTTTGGGCGACAATTTGTTCTATGGTCATGGACTAGTTGAAATCTTACGCCGATCGGCCAAACTCAAAGACGGCGCTATTGTATTTGGGTATCGCGTTTCCGATCCCCGAGCTTATGGAGTTGTGGAGTTTGATCAAGCTGGAAAAGTAGTAAGTTTAGAAGAGAAACCCACCGAACCAAAGTCTAACTATGCAGTACCGGGAATTTATTTCTATGATTCACAAGCCGCTGCGATCGCCTCAACTCTCAAACCTTCCCTGCGCGGAGAACTCGAAGTCACTGATTTAAGCAAAGTCTATTTAGAACAGGGCAAACTCCACGTCGAACTCCTTGGACGTGGATATGCTTGGCTTGACACAGGCACCCACAAATCCCTCCATCAAGCGGCAACTTTCATTCAAATCCTAGAAGAACGTCAGGGCTTTAAAGTCGCCTGTGTCGAGGAAATAGCATACCGGAACGGCTACATTGATGCAGATCAATTACGAAATCTAGCCCAACCTTTAGCCGAGAGTACCTATGGTAAATATCTGCTAGATCTCTTAATTCCAGATAATTTCTACGAACGCTGGAGAACCTAAGTAAATACATTCACAATCATCTATTTTTCATGCAATTTATTAAGACTAAAATCCTAGATGTAATGATTCTGGAACTCAATGTATTTGGGGACGATCGGGGCTTTTTCTATGAGTGCTTCCATGAGAAAGCATTTCTAGATGCAACAGGAACTGAGACTAAATTTATTTAAGACAATCATTCTAAGTCTGCCAAAATATATTGCGTAGTCTCCATTACCAAATTCAGTAACCTCAAGGAAAACTTGTTCGGGTGGATGTGGGTGAGGTCTTTGATGTGGGAGTGGATTTGCGGCAAAATTTTGAATACTTTGTGGGCAATGGGTAGGCGTTGATTTAATCGCTGAAAACAATTTCCAGCTATGAGTCCAACTAGGATTTGCCCAATAAATTTAAAAGTCGAGAAACTACTAGGTTTATGAACGTTTTTTTAGATTAGTCTTTTCGCCAAAAGACAAAGGGCATTTCCCGATCGCTAAGGTGAGTGGACATTTCTAAAAGGGTATCTGGTGCAAGGCTACTTTTGCAATAGTAGGGCCGTTTTGGAAATCGGGATGTGTAGTCGTAGAAAAGGGTGTAGCGGTCGTGGGATGTAGGAACTTTGCCCCGATGAATCAAGCGAGCAGTATCTACGAAAATAACAGTACCCGCTTTTCCCATACAGGATTGCCATTGATCTTCGGGAACGATCGCTTTGACATTTTGCGTTTTCAGGTATCCATGGCGGTAATTTAGGGTTTGACAGATTTTGTCTGTTTGTTGAGTATTAAGATATTGAAATGGGCCAACGGTCTCGTCTACGTCATTCAAATAGATAATTACTTTCAAGATTTTGTAATCTTCCATATCGAGATGCCAGAGACGAGATCGTTTTATGGTGTTATTGAGCAAATCTCGTCGTTGGTAGAGTCCGTGATAAGCTACGGGCAATTGTAAGTAGTTTTCAATTAGATTTAGAAGTATAGGTTGTAGTCCCCATAGGAAAAGGCTGGGTGGCATTTGACGATCGGAAATACTCAGGGAAAAGTCTCCATCGCGGGGAATGGCGGCGGCCAAATCGGGAATCAAAGATTGAGCCCTGAGTAGGCATGGGGCTAGGTTTAGATCAGCGAGGCTTGTAGTGAAGATGCCATTTTGTTCTAGCGCTTGTAGAAGTACGGTATTTTGAGGTTGAAGGGGTGCTAATTTATGGGCTTCGATCGCTTTTCTATGAATTATTTGGTGATAGGCTGCAATGGGTGCTAGAGCATTAAAAGTACGCTTAATGTAGTTCCAGAGTCGTTGTGATGATTTGTTTTTTAGGCTATGGTGAAAGACAGATCTGATCTGATTTGTTGGTTCTAATGAAATGTCATGTGATGTTTTAGACATTTTATATTCCAAATTTAATAGGGTTGAATTACAATCACCGACCTTTTTTCTGATCACGTTTCACCGTAATCCAATCTTCTAATTAAAACTAAATACTATTATCGCGTTGATAGAGGAACTTTATAGGGATGATTTATAGGATTTTCTATTCCTTATAGAAAATTATGTGCTGATTAAATAGATTGGATGACTGCTGCGATTTGGCGATTAGTGTTGTTGATGTGGAACCGATCGAATGCCTGATCATAAGCGGCTTGAACGATTGATTCCGTCACCGTTGCATCTTGTTGGACCCCGTGAATTGCTTGGGTCAAATCTTCCACATTACCTGGCTCCGTAAGCCAACCCGTTTTGCCAGACTCGATAATCTCCATTGCTCCCCCCGCTGCCGTTGCGATAATAGGGCGACGAGAAAACATTGCTTCTACAATCACTCGACCAAACGGCTCCGGCGTAATCGAGGTATGGGCGATCGCATCACAAGCCTGCATTAATTCAGGTACATCCGATCGAAAGCCGAGAAACTTGACCCGATCGCCTAATTGAAGTTCGTCAATTTGCTGATGGAGTTGTTTAACATAGTCATCCTCACCATAGAGTGCTTCTCCAACCAGTAAAACTGTGACAGACTTTGGACATTTTGCTAAAGCCTCTATTAGAATATGCTGCCCTTTCCAAGGGGAAAGACGGCTAAAACAACCGACAACAAATTGCTGATCAATTCCTAGAGATTGCCGTAGATTGGGACGAATATTGGACGCGATCGCATAGCGTGATGGATCGAAACCGTTATAAATAATTTTGACTAGACTTGCCTTCCCACCTGAATCAATAAACGCTTGACTTGTTGCTTCGGAATTGGCAATCACCGAGGTTGCAAACTGATTGGCAAGGGTTATGGCAACTTTCAAGTTAGTTGAACTAAAGTGTTCAGGCGAAAGAATGTCATGGAGATGATAAACCAATGGACGACGACTAATGGCGCTGGCGATCGAACCCACGACAAAAGCTTTCTGAGTATTGGCATAAATCAAATCAAATCCTTTACTGAGCTTCGCAATTCTAAATACAAGTTTTACAATTTCCGCAACAGATCCTAGACTATCAAACCAGCGACTATCCTTACGAATATTTAATGGGCGATTGGTGAGCAATTGATTAGGAATCGATCGCTGTTCTAAGGCATCCTGAAAATCGCCTTCTGCAAAGAGTGCGACTAATGATGTGGGTGCATAGTCAATTGCAATATCGAGTAGACAGAGTTCAGCTCCGCCCAGTCCACTGCTTTGATCTATAAATAGTATTCGCCTCATGGTGGGAAGATCCTAAAAATGAATATTCTCAAAACTATTTTGGCATGAGTAGAATGTTTTGGACCTTAGGTGTAATGATACTCCAGTCAAAGTTTTCAACGGCATATTGACGACAGATTTCTCGGGTGGGCAATGGACGATCGCCCTTGAGAAATTCAATTAGACGTTGTGCGATCGCAGAACTTTCGATAGATTCCGTCACAAGGGCTTCATCAAGTGGGCGTAAAATTTCAGGCATTCCTCCAACGGGAGTCGAGACTGCTGGCGTTCCACAAGCTAGAGATTCCACCAAAATCAAGCCAAATCCTTCCAAGCTGATACTGGGAACAACCGTTAAGTCTGCGGCTTGGTAAGCAACAGAAAGAAGCTCATCCGGGACGAATCCTAGAAGCTCCACATGATCTCTTAAATCTAAATCTTCAATTTGCTGCTGGAGTTGGGCAGCGATCGGACCTTTACCTGCAATTCCTAGCCATACGTCTGGAACGTGTTTACGGACTTCGACCATTGCCTCAAGAAGCCGATCGAGTCCCATTCGATTCACAAGACGGCGCGGGGTAAAGAGAATTTTCCGATCGGATTTCCAACCTATTTTTTTACGTGCGTCAGCTTGAGTAAGTTTCGGCTGAAATTCTTGAATATCGACACCACCCGGAATGATATAAATTTTCCCCCAATCGATACCATATTCACGGTGAAGAATTTCTCCGAAAGCATGGCTGAGAACAATAAAACGATCGCAGCGACGATAAACTTTTAGCTCAAGTTGTTTTTTGAACCAGACTACGATCGGGTTAGCTCCTTCCTGTTCGCTTTCGAGTGCCCAAGGGCCATGAAAATGGAAGGTTATGGGAACACCCTGCGGAAGATTTTTCAGAATAGGAAAGCTGTAGAGGGCAAAGTGTAGATTAATTGCATCTTTCGATCGAAGGTGATCTAAGGTTAGAGACGATCGGATTTGCTGAAACCGATTTAGGACGGATAGATTGGGCGTGGAGAGATTCGTTAGCTTCAAAAACTTAGAAGAGTCATCCGCTTCAGGCATTGCCAATCCACAAACCTCTACTTGCGTCTGTTGAATTGCTAGTTCGCAGGAAAGCCCATACAAATAACGGTTTAATCCACCAGCCGAAATGGGAAACCAACTCATACCCAGGCAGAGAATAGAGGGATGGCTTACTACTGAAGGATTGGGAGGATTAAAGACCATAGGTTTTAAGGATTTGATACTGAGGCTGAATGCTTGAATTCGTCCTGTCTTATAGTTGTTAAGGGCTGACCAGACGCTTCTTGAAAATATCCAATAAGAGTCTTTGCAACGTCATCTGGCGAAAAATGTTTTCTACATTGAGCACGAGCTTCAGCTCGTAAACTCTGACGATCGGCATCAAGATCAGCAACTAATTTCCGCACTTCTTGCTCAAAACGATCCATATCGCCTGCTGGAAATTCACGAATAATATTGCCTTCAAGAACTTCTGCGGAACCGATCGCATCACTTGCTACAATACACAGGCCATGACTAAGAGCTTCTCCTACCACAATTCCACCTGGTTCGTATACACTAGGGATTAATAATGCATCCGAATTTGCATAAGTTTCATCTAGCTCCTCACGATTCATGTGATTGGCATACCGCCCAATTTTAGGATTGACATCTTTTAAATGTCCTAAATAATTAGACCATTGTGTCGAACCACCAATTAAAGTAATTGAAATCTTCCCCTCTAAATCAATTAATCGATGCGTAAGTTCAATTACATATTGAAGCCCCTTTCTAACGCTCATACGAGATATAAAAAGAAAGTTTACTCGTGTACGACTCTCCGCTTTTCGATCTGAGTAGTGATGAGATGCATCGCTTAAACTTTGGATGGGATGATACATCAACCGCTGTCTTTGTGGAAGAATCTTATAGTCTTTTTCCATCAACTTATTGAATCGATTGCTCATTCCAATAATAATATCTGGCTTTTGCATCTCCTTGCATTGAAACCAAGTCCGATACATTAGAAACATGCGAACTAAGTAGTGGGTAAAAATGGGTTCAACTACAAGTGCATACTGGCTCTCCTTTCGATGCCAATATAATTCTCCTGCTGCATGGACGCCTGGATAAATTAAAATACGTGGGAGCTGATCACGATACTCACCTAATCGAAAAAGCTCACTCTGAGAGAATTGAAAAATACAATCATATGGATTTTCAAGATGAATAGCAAGAACTTTTTCGGCAATTAAGTTGCAGAGTTGGATTCTCGCAAAAGTACCGGAGAAAAAAGCTTTAATAGGGCTGCTACTGTACCATCTTTGCCAACGCCACCAAGAATTAGTTTCAATGATAGACAGATTTTTGTACTCTAGTAAATAAGTAGGAATATCGTCCATTGCTTTATAGTAATCGACCTCTACACCTTCTTTCAAAACGTTGAGAAGCGTTAGAGATCCAATTTGTCCGGCACCGCCACCATTACTCACACCACCAATCCAAGCGATTCTCATTTCTTATCCTCCATGTAAAGTGTTTCGTAGATGCCTTGCAGAATGAAATCTTGATGTTGGATTAACTTACTTTTGAATATATTATCAAATCAAATAGAAAAATGTCATTTACAACGACTCCTTTACTAAGACTTCACTGTAAGCTTCAATTGTTTGATGAATAATCCGATCGATCGTGAATTTATCCTGAGCAGATTGTAATGCCTGTGTAGATAGCCTGTTTTTAAGATCTACGTTCTCAAAAGTCTCTCGAATACGGGATGCTAGCATTTCAGGACTTTCAAATGGAATAATCCATCCATCTATTCCATCTTGTATCTGGTCAGACGCACCTGCAGCAGGGGTGCGAATCGGGATTACACCACATAGCATTCCTTCTAAAATAACTAACGGAAACCCTTCTCGTCGGCTGGGTAAGGTAATGAGGTCAGAGGCCCACAGCACTGTTCGGGTCTCAACCATTCCTAAACAATGAACCTGTTCAGTCACATCATGTTCACTTGCTTGTCCTATGACACGAGATAATTCATCGCCATAAGATTTTCCGGCGACTAAAGCAATCACTTTAAAGTCCTGTTGTTTAAGAATTGACAGTGCTTTTATCAGTACATCATGACCTTTGATAGGGTCAAGACGACCCACTAAGCAAACAACACGATCGCAAAGCCTTGTCCATTTTTCATGGGCATCAGTAGAATTGTCATAATGATAAAAGTGAATTTCAATATCATCACCTAGTATTTAATGGGATGGGAGTAAGATGGCAACTTATAATCACTCATCACACCAGATGAATAGCGAGAAATGTTGGTGAACTTCAGAGCTTCTCCCATATATCTTGGTAGGTCTTTTATAAATTTAATATAACAAAGCACAAAGATAGCCAGTCCTACAAAAGGTGTTTGATATTGCAATCCCAATTCACGGCAGACCTCAGCACCCCAGCAATCATTAGACACGATCGTAAAATGTCTATTGTTAAGTCGCTGTTGAGCGATGGTCGCTGCCAACCTACGACGATACTCCCAAAGACTATCTCGAATAGATGTCATCATTCTCTCCTTTTAATAACTTCTGAGTACACAGCTAACATCTTCTCGGTCATCTTTTGAGATGTGAATTTTTGCTGAGCAGATTCATAAGCCCGCGTTGACATTTGATGCCGGAGTATTGGATTTTCAAATAAAGTTTGAAGTCGATCGGCAAGTGCTGTTGCATCATCAAAGGGAATTACAAAGCCATCAACACCGTCTTGAATCTGGTCCCTCACCCCAGAAGCAGGAGTACGAATTGGAACAACGCCACAGAGCATTGCTTCCTGAATCACAAGTGGAGCAGCTTCCCGGCGACTCGGTAGTACTTTTACATCAGATGCCCACAAGACTTGTCGAGTATCGGTAAATCCTAAAAGCTTAACAAGATGACCCACTCCAGCCTTCTCAATCTCAGCTTGAAGCTCTTCTTCTTCCTGTCCATAACCTTTCCCAGCACACAATGCAATAACCTCTAAACCACGAGATTTCAGAATCTGAATTGCCTGGATTAAGATGTCGTGCCCCTTAACATGTGAAAGGCGTCCAAGTAAACAAATTACTGCACTTGAGTCGGATAAGCCGTAAGTTCGTCTAGCAGCTTGTCGTTCTTCTACAACGGGCATCTTAAAATGTTCGGTATTCATTCCATAATGAATGATTCGTACATTAGACTCTGGAACACTCATGAGATTAATGAATGCATCTTTGAGATTCAGGCTAACTGCAATTAGTCGATCGCCTAGAAAGTTATTAACAAGGTATTTGTTGACAAATGCAGCAAATTTAATGCCGAATCGAAGATCATTAGGGTCAGGCTCTAAATGACAGCTTGAAACGATGGGAATATTATGAAATACACGCAAAGGATACAGAATTGGACAAGTTGCTAAGGAATGAACATGCAAAACATCGGGCTTAAATTCTCGAAGGACTTTCTCAAGATTGTAAAGTGAAGAGAAAATCTGCTTTGATTTCTGCATGATATTCCCTCCTAATGGGAATGGAATCGGAAAATATTCCACACCAATTTCCTCAAATCGCCTAATAGCACGAGATGCTTCTTCTTTTATATCTGGTTGAATAGATGCGATACTAGTAGCTAGACCAACCTTGCAACCAGCGCTAACAAGACATTGTGATAGAGTCATCAAGTGAGCCGTAATTCCATTTTCACCCCATAATGTTCCCAAAACAAATAGTATCTTTCGACAAGAATAATGGTCAGCCTTAGATGAAGACATACCAATAGAGTTCATAGAAATAGTCATCATTAATACCTCAAGTACGAATCTAAGGGAAATTCTTTAATAACTGCGTCGGCTTCAAGTTGAGCTAAATAGTTTTCTTCTTCAATCAATTTTATATTTGCCTCATAAACTCGATAACGCTCAGCCGCTAGCGCTAAAGCCAGAAAGCCCCACATCATGGCACCACTTGGACCGAGATGTGGACCATTTACGGGGATACGAACAATAGTACTCATTACAACCCCACGAGAAACGGTCGCGAAAAGATCTTTACTACTTGTCTGCGTCTGAAACATTTTAACTAAAGAAAGGACTAACCCGGCGAGGTAGGGAATCGTCCCAATCCAACCAATATAAAACAGCATAGATAAGATGCTATTGTCCATAGATTCTCGTCCAAGTCCTTCGCCGATAAAGCTGAGGAGAGCACGACCAATTGACTCATCAAAAGCATCTTGTCGTCCCGAGGCACTACTATCATTCTCTAAGTTGCTGAATGAATCAAGTCTGGAACCAATCTTGTCAGAGAACTCAGGCATTGCCATTAAAGGCGTTACACAAGTAATTAATATGGCAGCGATCACAATTAATCGAATCTGACTTTTGATTTTTAATGCTCCAAAAAAACTCAGTAATCCAGCCGCCCAACCCAACCATCCCGATCGGACTCGACAAACTAGAATCGCCAGATACCCGATGACGGAGACCGGAATGCCTAGTCCTCCTGCACAACTCAGAAGAACTAATAATCCGCCTGACACCACGGCAGCAAAAGGCTCGGGTGAATGCATGGTCCCCCAAACACGGACACCTCCCTCTTCCACAGAACCCGTAGCACTTTCCATACCTGTTTCCTTGAGCCAAATTAAATCCCACTCAGGCAGCTCCAAAAACTGCATGATGGCATACGAACTCATAACAAGCATCCCCCACAGAAAAACCTGCTGTGTATTCCGACGATACTGCGGATACAACTTCCAGTTAACTAACAGATGGAAAGCAAAAACTAAGGGTACGGCCCAATCTAAAAAACCTCGAAATACTACAAATGCAGACTTCGACAATAACCCAATTAATAATCCATAAAAGGTTGCATACAATGGGAGTAAGAAAGGGAGGCTTTCGTCCTCTCGGACATTCCCGATTCGTTTAAACACGGTAATAACAGAAACAAAACTAACCAAATAAGGTGCTAACAGGATTGGACTAGAATCAGTGTAGCCACTTCGGAAATCTACAATACGCCGTACAAATGCCACCAAAAACCAGATCCACCAGACAAATCCGTTGTATAGAATTGGATGGCGAAAGTACAAAACAAGAGCGACGAAGAGTGACCAAGTTGGAAATAAGACATTCAAGACTTTGCCAGCTCCAGCAGCAATGCCTATAACGGTGATCAAGATCAAGCTTCCGATCGCAAGCCATCCAGTGAAAGAACTCTGTCCTTCAACCCATGATGATACAGCCGAGTCTGGAACAGAGGAGTATGCCTCATCGGGCAATTCTGACACTATGGCGTTTTGGTGAGGAGGTCGATGCACAAGATTAACTCCAGATCTTCAGAGAAGTAGTTGCTGTTTCATTCATCTAGCGAGATACTCATCCGGCTGATTTCTCTAGAATTTTTCCAAGTTTGGTAGCCTTGCCACCGTCCACGCCAACTAGCCCAACATCGTTTTCCCGCAAGAGATGCATCCTGTGGGAAAAGACGCACCCACTGTGCCAACCCCATAGAATCACGAGTTCCGATTAAAAATCCCCAGAGCAAAAAACACGGTCTTTGAATGGGAGAGAGATACTCCAATATTGCGATCGTTTCGTTATGGACTGCATTAATCTGTGCAAGGTCATTAAATTGATCTCGCTGGTCTTCATCAAATCGTTGTCCTCGAAAATGATCGACCCCCATGTTTGGATCGTAGATCAATTTCCAATTTTGCCGTCGCAGAGATAAGCTAAACATAATTTCAAAATGGACTTGCGCACCGCTCCCACGCATTCGGGAATCGAATCGCAAATTTTGAATTGCAGTCCGGCGAAAACTCATGTTGACCCCTTTCAAAACATCCACTTCCCGTGCGTCACCTCGACCAATGTGATGATTACCAATCATGCGCCCCCACCACTGCAATTTTCCAACTGTTTCTTCAGAACCATCCTCTAGATCAGAACCGTGGTAGACCCAATCTCGTCCACCCACTCCGCCCACAAGCGGATCGGCTTGAAAATGTTCCAAACCGCGTTCTAGCCAATCTTTGTGAGGTGCTGCATCATCATCTGTGAATGCAACGATCGAGCCAACGGCAGCTTCGAGTCCACAGTTCATAGCTGCCACCACGCCCGGAACCGTTACACCCACCATTTTGACTGGAAAAGTCAACGAGGTAAAAGCTTGAATGAAATCCCAGGTTTCGCGATCTTTATCACGTATTACCACAATCACTTCATCCGGAGGATAGCTTTGCACATCTAAGGCCGCTAAACACTTTTTAAGATCCTGAATGCGATAATAAGTGGGAATTACAACACTAATCGTAAGATGATCTGTAGCCCGTTCTGTACTCATGCCTTCTGCCTCTTTTCCAGTAGATTGATGTAGGATGCAGCCTTACTTCGCCACGTATGTTGCTCAGCAATCTGACGAGATGCTTGCCCCATCCTTTTGCGGAGATCAATATCGATGGACAATATTCTCATGGCATCGACCAGAGCTTTTATATCCTCGGGATCGATTACTAAACTGGAACTCGAGGTCGCTAGCTCCGATGCTCCTGAACATTTAGAAATAATGACTGGAAGGCCGGTCGCCATTGATTCTGTAA
This sequence comes from Synechococcales cyanobacterium 340R_concoct_173_sub, assembly GCA_025354065.1. The sequence continues at coordinate 45,334 of JANXNM010000391.1, forward strand.
TTACCATTCCAAAGGGTTCATACCGAGAGGGAAAGACAAAAAAGTCGCAGGATTGCATCACTTTAGGAATATCTTGACGACGACCGATGAAATGAACCCGATCGTGAATCTTAAAATTTCTTGCCATCTCAGGATAAGGACTTCCCTGGGGATTCCCTACCACCACTAGATGGGTCTCAGGGAGGTGTTGAAGGGCTTTCAATACCGTATCCAAATTCTTACGATTCGTTTTCAGATCACCGATAAATAGTGCCAAGGGAACACCCTCAGGCAACTTTAGCGCCATGCGATCCCCTTGACCTAGTTTAAATTCATTAATATCTACACCATTATAGATCACTGAGATTTTATTCTCCGACACCCCCAAGCTAAGTAATTCCTGCTTCACCCGATCGGAAACGACAACAATTGTACCAGCTTTAGAAAAGGCAACTCTTTCACGATAAGCATTCATGGACGTATACAACCACTGATAAAGTCCATAGAGATTTTTCTGTGTCCGAAACAAATGGACTGGAGACTTTAACCAAGCACTATGAACGAAATGCACAACATTTACATCACAAACAAAATCTGTGACTGCCCCATCAATTTGAAGAACTTCAAATTGATGGGGATTTATTCTTAACCACTGCTGACTCTGAAAAGCAAAAAGCAGATCACTTAATATCTTAACTGGAAAAGAGATCGTTGAAAAGCGAATCCAAGTCACCTGTGGATGATGAAGCAGATCAGACTCTAACTGCTGCGCTAAAACAGTTACTGAGTATCCCCGACGAATGGCTTCTTGAACGATTTCATAGTTTACTCGCCCTTGCCCATCATGGAGAACAAGATTAGGCGTTACAATACAGATCCTCATAATAATGGAGAGAGCGATTGAATATTCCAAATTTCACTCACTCTAGATCGAGTGAAGATTTCGGGTAGAGCTTTTAACGATCGACCTTGACCATCCCCACAAGTAACTGCAGGTGTAACAATACAAATTTTCATAATTTCGACTTTTACCTAGAATTTTAGAGTTCTGTAGTTATATCCTTAATGGGAACGTTGAAAAACAATAGACATTCCTGTATGCAACTTTCTCTTGATCAAACCAGGGAACTGATTTGTGCAACTCTGAATGAAGTTTATTAGGAATTTCAGAATTATTTTCAGAAGAAAACCTGTTTTGAAAAAGCCATTCGTTAAAGTATTAGTATAAAAACCCGAAGATTTAACTAGGAGATTCGACCTCTTAGCGAGATCGGCAATTTCATCTAAATGTAGTAGAAAGATATGTCCATCCGCATCCGGCATGAATTGCATTTTTTCAAAAACAGATGGATCGGGACAGTCTGAAAACCGTGGCAATTTGTTCCCAAAATATTCACCATTTGGAGTCGTCATCAAAATATATCCCCCAGGTTTCACCAAGGTAGAAACTTGTTTTAGAAACTGATCGGGATGTGCAACATGCTCAATAATTTCTGTGATCAATACCATGTCGTACTGATTCTCAAGGTTGATTTTAAATACATCTCCTGGAGCGTAATGAATAGTGGCAGATTCATACTTTAGTTTGACATAATCAATTAAGTCCGATCGGATATCGTTCCAAGTGACTTCATATCCCTGCTCTGCCAGGATTAAACTAAAATTGCCCTGCGCTGCCGCTACATCTAAAATTTTGGCACCGGGTTTTACAAAGGTTTTAACCAAATCAAGCGTATGCTTGAGGCGATTTTGGTATGCATAAGAATTTCCTAGACTCTTTCGGCTTCCATAAACTTCTAGTAAGTCAAACTTATAACTAAATTTCCAGCTTTTATCCCAGGAAGGAGCTAATTCTATGAATTGCATTGGAGACTCTCCGTAAAATAGGGTAATACAACAAGTTTGACATTTTTGTAAGTGCTAGCTCGCAAAAAGAGTCTGCCACTGTGACCGTTGAACAATGTCTGAGAGTGAATTAATTGACTGACGACGTAAAAGATAAATCGTCATATGCGAAAAGTAAATAAATAAGAAAGCAGTCAGTTTAAAGAGATTAGGAGAGATGTCTTTATACCTTTTGATACCCACATATAATCTTGCTGCTTCTATACAAATTTCATAGTTAGAAAGCGTTTTCTCTTGAGGTGAACCCAAAACTCCTTGCTCATAACAAGCATTAAAGACTTTTAATCGTGGCTCAAAAATAATCTTATATCCTCCTTTCAAAGCTCGCAAGCATAATTCACCATCTTCATACCCAAAATATATATTTTCATCCCACATCTCATGATCAAAAAATGAGCGTGGAAAAATAGAAGCATGAATGGCAACAGTCTCTAAGCTGTCAGGCTTTATGTTTTCACCAGATGTGAAATAACCTCGAAAAGAAAGTTTTGCAGGCTTCATTTTCTGTCCATATTGATCAACACTAAATCCACTAAGAATCGTCTTGTCACGACGGGTTGGATTAAGGTTTTCATAAGTTTCAATTGCAACTTGAATAAAATCAGGTTCAACACTAATATCATCATCGACAAAAGCAACAATATCTGCGCCGTCAGCAGTCTTGACAGCATTGTTTCTATTTCCACAAACTCCATTTTGTGGACCCAGTACAAAAATTGTTCCGGGATAGCGATCGACTACCTTACGATTTTCTTGTTGGACTAATTCCTCAACAGAATCATCTGAAACAATCACTGAGAATGGTAGAACGGTAGACTGCCATAAAGCCATCAGGCAATTCTCAAGTTCTGATGTCCGATTTCGAGTTGTAATACAAGCAGAGAATTTCATAGTAGATCTTTAAGATAGTAATGATGGATATGATTAATAATCAAATTGGTTTTTGCATAACAAAAAGACAACTATGAGATAGGGTTGGTGAATGAGTCAATATTCGACCGATCGCATTAAAGAGAAAGCGAAGTAATTTGGGGTAATAGTAACCTTTCGTTGCCACGACTTCTAGACCATGCTGCTCAAATAAATGGTGCCATTCACTATTGACGCTGACCCGAAGATGTTTTTGTCGACGGCTACATCACGTGCATGATTGAAAGAAACTAAGCCGATATTTGCAGGAACTTTTCCCATTAATAATCTAATTCGATTCCGCCACCAAGCCATGTTGGGGATCGTAATCAGTAAGTAGCCCTCAGGTTTTACAACACGAACCAGATCTTCTAGAAAGACATCTGTATCTAAAAGGTGCTCGATCAAGTCGCCCGCAATGATTGCATCAAAGTAGTTATCTTCCACCGGACAAGGCGAGATGCCACTAATCCACTCATGTCCAACGATTCCTTTTTTCTCTGTTTCGATCAGTGGTGCAGAAGAAATTTCAAAACCATGCATTTTGCGGATACCTGCTTGATCCCAGTAATAAGCCACTTGTCCACCAGACCGACACCCAATGTCAGCCATGCGATTGCAATTGGGAAGGCTCTTCAAGAGGGTAATCAGAAGCTTAATTTTCTCAGATGCCCAATCAAACTCGGCAGATCCTTTTTTGATCGATAGAGCTTGACTGTACTCCGTAATGTTAACTCTCATAGAGCTAAGAAGAGAGGAAGGAGGGTTCATAGAATTAGCCTAGGACAAGGATAAAAATAGACCAAATTTTGATGTTAGATGTACAGTCTACATGCTATTTGCGAATGGCAGCTTGCAATTTATCCTAAATTGCAAATTCTTCATCTAAAATCTACACAAGAATTGAAAGTGCTCTTTTGGATAGTGAAAAATTCTGCTAATCGATTTCTAGTTGTCATGTAAATTACTAACTTCATAATGTTTCCACGGAAAGTTAAATTTTTACATCGATATCTTTAAAACAAAATCACAACCAATTATGTCTTCCCATTTCTTGATGCAATGAAAAATACATTTTTTATCCAAAATCTCAGAAAAAATATAATACTTTGCCAGGGATTATAGAATCTCCATTGAAAAATACCTACGGAAATCTCACAAGCTTTTTTAAAGTCAAACTTACCATTGAGATAGTACTTCATTCTAATATAGTTAAGATTTTTAGATAAATTAACTTTATAGGGCTTGTTAATCTGGGAAAGGAATTCATTAATCCATTGAACAGTCTTTTCAATCTTTTCAAGCGTATCAAACTGCTTTTCCATACTTTGTATTTCATCTTTACCTCGAGCATAGGTATTTGCACCGTGAATTCGATAACTACCTAAGATTTCAGGAATTGGGATCACCTTACCCAGGAAGCCAGCGCCATATATTAAACATCCGTCTGGTGAAGTCTTCCATTCTGGAGAAGTAACTGGAAGTAGAGTTTCTAGGACCGATCGGCGAATTGTAATCGCAGAAGTGGGTGGATAAAACCAGGTTGCACCTGTCTCAATTAACAGCTGCTCTAGATTACCATGAGGAATTTTAGGAACATCTTCTATGCTGTTGCCAAGTTCTCCGAGTTTATTTATTACTTGTAATTTATGAATGACACCCGTAACGGTTGAATCTTCTTGAAAGACCTTCATAATTCGGCTCAATTTATGCTCATCCCATAAATCATCAGAATCCAAGAAGCTAATGATGTCTCCATTTGCAGCAGAGAAGCCTGTACTGATTGCGCCCCCGTGGCCTGTATTTTTCTGAAAGATGTAGGTTATCTTCTCGGGATACTGAGAATGAAGTCGCTGGATTATGTCACGGCTTTTGTCTGTTGACTCATCATCTACAATGATGATCTCAAAATCAGTATAGGATTGATCAAGAACAGACTGAATAGCTAGCGGTAAATAGACTTCATAATTATAATTAGCAACAATAATAGATACTTTCATGATTTCATCTGGAGTAAAGTACTGATAGAGATAGTCAAATATAAAATTAGCCAAAGATTGACCTGACTAATCCTTGTGGAAACTTAAAGAGTAGGATTCCCAATAGAGATCTTAGTACAGGGTATGATGTGTGATAGCGTAAAGCGGTCCGAATATGAAATGCTGCTAATGATAGTTCACTTCGATCAATAAAAATTTTAGATGTTCCAAGAGTAGAAAAAGCCCAATTTTGGTAGGGAATTTTCCTAATCTTTTCAGGTATTGGCTGTGGTAAATAAGAGTGAATCATTTTGGTTGCGGAATTTAAGTCTTCAATATATCGACCATTGAGAATATTTCGACCAGTACTTGATGCAGAACTTGTCCGATAGATTGATAATGGCTCTACCTCGTACCATATTGCATAATTGATAGCGATTCTCATCCACATTTCCCAGTCTTCAGCGGCACAGTAAAACCTTTCATCAAAGCTACCGAGCTTTTCATAAACTGCACGACGAACCACAATAGATGGCGTGAGAATACAACAGATTGTTTCCAAACGATTGAGCCATTCTTTCGGCAGGACTCCACTCGTCGATCGTTCTAAATCTGTTAAATTCGTCCAATGCCCATCTCCATCCATCAAGATTGTTCGAGAGAATGCCGCACCAATTTCTGAGTTCGACGCGAAAGCAATCTGAAGCTTCTGATAAAAGCCTGGCCTAACCTGATCGTCGCCATGCAATTGATGAAGTAGGTATCCCCGTGATAACTCTAAGGCTATTCTAAAGTTTTGAGTCATACCAACGTTTTGAGGTTGACGGCAAAATTCAACGCGTCCTTTTCCTACTTCTTGAACAACAGCCTCAGAATCATCCTTTGTTGAACAATCGTCCACCACCATAATCTGCATTATTTCAGGCCCTAAATCTTGCTGAAGGACACTTTCTAAAGTACTCCTTAAGTAATGAGTACAATTATAGGCCGGGATCATCACGGACCAAAGTGGGCTCACTTGGTTATCAGAAATAAGCGGTAAAGGCTGACGGAAAGAGATTTTAGAAAACATAATAGCTCACTAAAAATGATTTTCATTAATCCAATTAACATGACTACGTACAACAGCAACCCCTGGGTTATCTATCATATGGTTCACTTGCTTCATGAGGCGATCAAGACAATTGATATGGTTTTATTTCAAAATAGGCATCATGATTTCATTGATTTTTGACTGGATTTTTTCAACAATCATGGGACGTTGGTATTGTTGTTGAATCAGCATGTGGGCGTTGATACCAAGTGAGCGACAGAGTGTGTCGTTCTGAAGTAGTTCAATACAGCCTTGGGCAAAACTCTATACCGTATTGTACTCTAAAAAACTACGCCGATCAACCAGTCCGATTCCCTCAGCACCCAACGTTGTCGAGACAATCGGTTTACCATAGGCACCTGCTTCCAGTAATTTCAACCGCGTGCCGCTTCCCGAAAAAATTGGACAGCAGATTACTCTCAATCGAGCATACAATCCTGTCAAGTCATATACAAATCCTGTAAATTCAACATCTTGAGGCTGATTCTGATAAGCCGGAATCTGCTCTGGAGATCCCCCAGCAATAATTAACTTTGCTTCTAGAATCTTGTGTTTAACCTTAGGAAATACCTCTTCAATCATATAATTTGCCGCTTGAATATTAGGTAAATAACTGTAACTACAACTGAAAAGAAGCGTTGGAGCCTGTACCATTTCCTGAAAATCTTGAAGAGTGGCAGAATTTGGAATAACCTCCACATCCTTCAGTCCTAAATTATGAGAAAGATAATCTCTATCAACTTCAGAGCATACAAAGGTTTTTGGGGCGTTGCAGATTTAAGGTATGAAGAAATTTCTTTAAGTCCCAGAAAATCGTTCTAAGAATCTAGTTCTCATACCGTGAATCAGCAACGCCTAATAAAGCTTAGTCAATAGGTTTTTTGTTTGTTTACGAGCAGTACTGAGGAGTTTCTTATGCTCAACATCATTGAGATCAAATAAGATAGGCAGAAGTTTTTTCTTTGTTTTAAGAATAGGAAGCGTACAGGTTAGGTAATTTGCCATGACAAAATCGGGATTTCGCTCTAAGCAAGACTCAAAGGCTTGAAGCTGAGCTTTGCCATTAATATCTTGTTGGCGGAAGTCAAAGATTCCTCTCAATTGTCGATCGAGCTTTGACCGTGATAAATGCTTCACCTCTTGATGGCATAAAAATAGCTTAATTCCAGGATGCCATTTTTCTTGAAAAACTTGTTCATACTGACGAATTGAGTCAGGTGATATCTCTATTTCAGGGGAGACATAAAACAGCATTTCTAATTCTTCAACATCACGTAAAGCATCGACAAACATCAACATTCTCGTATAAATTCCACCACTTTTACGATGTGGATAAAAAGCATGAGTCATAAACAAAGCACGCATTATGGCAACATCCTGAGAAGATAAAGTTACACTAAGAATGAAAGATTAGGCAGATATTTAGAAGATATTTAGGAAGCGTACTGAGGATCTTCATGCTGCATTTGATGATATTTCCAGAGTTCTCCGCGTTGAGCAACTAACTCGGAATAACGTCCTTCTTCAACAATTCGACCACTATTCAGAACAACTACTTTGTCTGCGCGAATAATTGTAGAGAGTCGATGCGCGATCGCAATGACTGTGCGGCCAACTGATAATTTTTCAATAGCCTCTTGAATCAACTTTTCTGACACTGAATCTAGCGCACTAGTTGCTTCATCTAAAATCAAGATTTCTGGATCTCGAAGTAATGCGCGAGCGATCGCAATCCTCTGCCGTTGCCCCCCTGATAGCAGCGCGCCTCGCTCACCTAAACGAGTATTCAACCCATCTGGTAACGCCTGTAAAAACTCGAGTGCATTTGCCGCCTGTGCAGCATCCCAAATCACCTGATCATCGACATTATTTAAGCCATAGGCAATGTTTTCTCGTACCGATGCGTCAAAGATAAAAGTATCCTGACTCACTACGGCTATCCGTCGTCGTACCGACTGAATATCAAATTCGCAGAGGTTTACTCCATCTAATAAAATCTTTCCTTTAACTGGATCATAGAACCTAGGAATTAAATCAGCTAGCGTTGTTTTACCTGCTCCAGACGATCCGACTAGTGCAACTGTCTTACCTTTTTCAATAATTAGATTTAAATCATGAATGACCAGACGATCGGGGTCATACCCAAAGTTAACATTTAAAAATTCAATCGAATTTTGAAGTCCATAAAAGGTCCGATCGCCACTACTTAAGTAGGGCTTTTCAAAAGGGCTAAGAAAATTAGAAATTGTTTGGATCGAGCCTTGGAAACCACTAAAAGAAGCCAGGGCACCACTAACTTCTTGCAGAGACGGTAGCAGGCGAAATAAGACTAGAAGAAATGTTAACAATGTTGCAGTTTGAATTGTTCCATTGCTTACAAAAATCGTCAACCCAGCAATAATCATTCCCACAAGAACAGTCGTAACCATCCCTTCCAGCAAAGGACGAACCAAGAGATAGCCCTTAAGTGAATGAAGCGAAGTCTTCACGACCCGATCGCTCGCCTGATAAAATCGGCGACGTTCAAAGTCTTGAGTCGCAAAAGCATTAATTGTGCGAATCCCATTAATAATCTCAATTGCCTTTTCAGTGAACCGAGCATTTGCCTTAGAAACTGGAAAACTATCTTCCCGAATCTTTGTATTAAAAGTCGATATAAAGAAGGTGATACATCCAAATAGAACAGCAGAGACTGTCGCTAACTGCCATGATATTTTTAATAAAATAAAGATATAAACTAGGCCCGCTAGTAATTTATAGATTCCAAAATTGAATACGGTTACTGCTTGCTGAAAGCGACCCATTTCAGTTGTTAAAATATTAACTATTTCGCCCGATCGTGAGTTATTAAAGAAGCTTAGACTTAATCCTTGAATTTGCTCAAATACTTTTTGATTTAGACGATCGACTAATGTTAGCTTCATCAATTCTGAAGAATAGGAACTCAAATAATTAAAAAATGCTCTAATCCAAGTTGAGGTCAAAATCAAGATACAAATTCTATAGAGCTGTTCCTGTGTGGAACTCTGGCTTCCTAATACCCAAATGTCGAACCATTGGATACCGATCGCAAAGGGTGGAGGATTGGGCGTTACTATTGTTTGTAGGAATGCGAACAAAAAGCCGATTCCAAATCCCTCAAATGCAGCAGAAAGTAGAGGAAAGAAAACCGCAAAAAATACTAGTTTCTTCACATGACCCAATTCCTGAAGAACCATTGAATTGTCCTTCCAAAATTGAGTTCTCTTAACTAGACGCAAGGGAATCGGAGATTTTTGATAAGAAGTGACCATGACCTATAAGCCTAGATAATAAAGAACATAAAATATTCAAGAATAAAGCTAACTCCCTACTTTAAGTAACTTCTGTGCATAGAAAGCTATCGATTATCCGAGGTGGAGCAATAAAAATATTAACTCTGCCACAAATAACATTGATTGCCTTAGCGACCTTCACGAGAGTAAAAGGGATTTCCAGATTGAAGAAATTTTTATTGTCGATAATTTTAAAATAAAATAACTCAACAACGCGTCCTCTTTGATCATATGCCCATTCTCTATCCAAGTTTACAGAGTAACCTTTGACAGATAGAACTATAAGATAAGAAGCAGCTAGTGGACTCAATAAAAGAAGTGAGAGAAATCCAAGAATCTTGCTTATGCTCTGAGATATTAATGATAGCCATCTGGACAAAGGGATAGAATCTTCGATCGGATGATCGATCGAAATATAGCAAGCTTTTCCAGCCAGAGAACAAGCTTCGACCCATTTCTTAGTTGCCAATAAGCCAATGGTTCGATCCAGCTTTATAAGTTCAACAGGTGATCGTTTTAAACATTCTACCATTTGATTAAAATCACTAAGTCCTGCTAACTGAAAGGATGCATTTTGGTCTATGGCCTGAACAAAAAGCTTTCGATCACGCCAAGTTAAGGTACATTTTGACATTACAGAAAACTCTTTATCCTGAAGTTGTGATGATGATGAGAAAGAATCTTTAACTGGCATAGTGTTTAATCCTGGGATAGAAATAATGAAAACCGTCAAAGAATAAAAGCGGAGTAGAAATATGAAACTTATGTAACCATAGAAACAGATTCATAAATAGGATCAAGTCCCTTAGCAGGTACATCATTAGCAATGATGCCTATAAGATTCAATCGACCTAAACTAGATGAAGCTTTGATTACTTCATTCCTGCTGACATGATCTATACGTCCAACCATCAAGACACCAGATGCACGGGATGCCAAAAGCATTGCATCAACCATCCCCAAAGTCGGTGGCGCATCAATAATCACTAAGTCATAGGACTTTTCAAAGGTACTTATTAAACGTCGGAGTCGCTGAGAACTGAGAAGCTTTGCTGGATCTGTTGACCCTGTTCCTGCTGTTAGGACTGCCAGATTTCCATATTCTGATTCATCAGTATTTTTTTGAATAAGCGGAATTGGGCCATTATCTACTAAAAGATTTGCTAATCCAATTTCATTAGGGAGTTCCAACATTTTATGAAGACTTGGAGATCTCAAATCCCCATCAATCAATAGAACACGCTGATGCAATCGTGCTGCACTAATCGCAAGTCCCAGTGCAAAAGTTGATTTCCCCTCGCCAGCTAGAGCTGAAGTGACAACTAAGGATTTGAGTTTACCTTCAGTATTGAGAAGTTGGAAATTTTGGTAGATGAGGTCCAATGATTCCCGGAATGACTGCCAATGGAAAAACTGGTGAATATTCGGAACCGACTCTATCCCTTGACGTTGGAAAATTGGCTTAGGAGAAAGGCCAGTTTTAACAGAATCGAAGCTAGGGACCATACCCAGCATAGGGACAGCCAACTGTTTTTTCAAATCATCAGAGGAATGTACTGCATCATCCGTACTTTCCTGTAAGAAGGCAACTAGTGCACCTAAAATCAATCCTGCGATCGCACCTAACATTAATGTCTGTGTAATAGGAGTATTCGTCCTAGATCCTAGTTGAGCCTCCTCTACAATCTGCCAGTCAAAACTTCCACGAGCTATTTCCATCCCTAAATCTTGCCGGGTCTTGAGCAATTGTTTAAGAGTATCACGGTTCAGATCCACCTCAGGCTCTAGACGGCCATACTCTGCTAAAAGTTTTGGGAATCGCTTAAGGTCAGTCTGCAACGTTTGAACAGCTTGTGAAGTCGCATAGTAACGAGCTTTTGCCGCCTCCAATGAGACTGAAGTCTCGGATAATTGTGTGAGTCCAGTGATATCCTGTGGAGTAAGCTGTGCAGAAGATAGTAGTCCTTCTTCTGTTGGAAGCGCTGCTCCTAGCACTCGACTAGATTCGATTTGTAACAACTCCATCTGTTTATTTCTCTGATCAACAATTTGCTGGACATAGGGTGTGTCATTCACAAATCGTAGCCGTTGTTGAACTAAAGCAAGTTCTGTCTTTTGAATCTCACTTAAGAGGGATTGATAGCGGGTAGATTGAGTTAATCGTGCCATGAGCCTTGTCCGCGTTGGAGTGCTCGGGAGTTGTTCCTGAAGAGCATTATAACGAGTTTGTAGCTCTTGGATTTGGGTAGAATTTAATTGAAGATCTTGTAGTGTTTTATTAAGTTGATCAGAAGATTTCTGAGCTTCTAACTTCGGGTCAATTAATTCTTCATTAACTCGAAACTCTTTTAGTTTTGCTTCTGACTTTTGAAGTTTCTGGCCAATTTCAGGAAGTTGTTGATTAATAAATCCTAAACCTTTATCTAGACGTTGCTTTTGTTGTTCCCGATTATAATCTAGGTAAACCTTTTGAAGCGCATTCAATACTTTCTGTGCTTTCATGGGATCATTAGATCGATAATTAATTTGAAAAATCTTAGTAGGATCACTAATCTTCTTCGCGGTAGATGCTACCTGTGAAATAGTAAGATTCTGCTTAAAGAGTGCGATCGCGCCGTCATTATCAGGATTAAATTCAGGATAATCTTGCTTCACTGATTCCATCGTGCGTTTAATTAATCCAGAACTCTGTAAAAAATTAATTTGTGTAGCAGAGTCAACTTGCACATTGGAATCTGTAATTTCATCTGTTTGCTTTGCTGGTCCCTGAGTTTTACCTTGATAAATCGGCTCGATCAAAAGCTGCATTCCACTGGTATATGAAGGCATCTGGCGTAGACCGATCACTCCTGACACTGTAATTCCAGATAAGAGTCCAATTATGAGCCAATGTTTCCGCCTCAAGACAGCTGTGAAGATTTGAGAATAGCCGAGTTCTTTTTCGGGAGGAGCCGATCGCATTGGAGAAGGAAATTGTGAGGAAACCATAGAAGCAAACCAAATTAGATAATGAGAGAAGCTATGGGACGGATAAAGTGCTAATTGAGACGTAATAGAAGGAGACTCTAAACTAATATTGGAAGCTTTTCCATAACTCGATCGACTTGGCTAAAAAATGCATCTTCTGAGAAATTATTCACAGCATGATCGCGAATTTTGGCATAGTCCCAATCGATGGATTGCGCCTTAATCAAAGCTGCTTGTAATGATTCAGGCGCTTGACGACGGAAAAACAATCCTGTCATCCCTGGAACCTGAGTATCGAGAACTCCGCCTGCACCATAGGAAATCACAGGCGTACCGCTTGCATTTGCCTCGATCGGAACCAATCCATAATCTTCAAGTGCTGCAACAATTACAGACTTCGCATTAGACATTAACTCCTTACGTTTTGTATCCGAAACATGACCTAAAAATTCAATATTTCCCATCGCTTGCGCTTTGAGTTTGTCTCGTTCTGGGCCTTCTCCCGTAATTAAAAGTCTCCACCCTAACCAATTAAATGCCTCAATAATTACATCAAGACGCTTATAACTAATCATCCGAGCCGAAGCCAGATAGTAGTTATCTTTCTTATCTGAAAATGTGAACTGACTAGCCTCGATCGGATAGTTAATTACGATCGCATTTTTCTTATAGGTTGTACGGATTCTTTGGGCAACAGTTGTTGAATTTGCAATATAAAGATCAGGTTCCTGAGCATATTTTAAATCCTGCGCGCGCATGATACGAAAGATTTTTTCAATAAAAGGATAAAAGTTTTGATAATCCCCATACTCTCTCAAATAGGTCTGAGTATCCCAAAGAAATCGGGTTACATTATGACAAAAACAAATATGATAAGCGTCCGGTCTCTTGCGTACAGCTTTTGCGAAACTAGTACTGCTACTAATGATTAAGTCATACTCTTGTAAATCTAATGCTCGGAACGCTGGGTAATAGAATGGAGCCATCATTCGGAAATACTTAGTCGCACCAGGAATACCCTGCAATATAGTTGTCCGTACTAGCCGATCGCTAAGATCGATCGTTTTTTGTGGGTCATAAAGAGACGTAAAAACATCCGCCTCTGGAAAGTGCCGACATAACAATTCAAAGACGCGCTCTGCTCCGCCCTTTTGGGTTAGATAATCGTGAACCAATGCAATTTTCATAGGAATAAACCGATTACTGAGAGAGCCTTCAAAACATCTACGTAACCATTACGTAACTTTATCTACGTACTGAACATAGACGTCAGTTATCAAGTCTGAGTTCCGTACTTTCTCATAAAACAAGCATTAGTTACGCCCCTACGTATCAATATTATCAATGATTAGGATTATAATGACACTAAAAGTTCATGTTTTTTATCTAGTCTTCAAAAATGATAGCTGTTTAAGGGCTTGTAAAAAGTGTTCTTAATAATGCAAGGTCATCACTGTAAAGTAAGATTTGAAAATTAAACTTAAAAACCCACCTCCATGGACAAAATGTAGAGATGGGCTTTATAAATACATAATCAAATTTAGTTATTTCCGCCGAATAATTTAAATACAGCAAAGACATTGGTAAATGGTGATAACACATCACTCAAGCCTTGGGAAAAGATAGCGAATCCAGTCTTTTTAACTACAATAATATCATTGTTTCGGAGTGCTGGATTACTCGTTTCATTAAGGTTTTGAGACAAGTCAAAAGAGATATCTCGTTTTGTCACTGTTCCATTAGGATTCAGACGTACTAAAGTGATTGATTTTTTAACAGCATTCTTATTAAACCCACCCGCCGTTAAAACAGCCTGATTTAATGGTGTATTCGGCGGAAGTACTAATGCTCCGGGTCGTTCGACTTCGCCAACAACATTGACCGTCATTTTATCGGGTGAGAAACTTGCATTAGCTAATCTCGCAATTTCAGCATCATTTAAGGACGTCGCTACTGGAATTTCCACAGTGTCGCCTTCTTGCAACGGGACATCCTGAAGCAAATCACCAGATTCTAGAAGTTTTAAGAAATTGACGCTAATTTTCTGTTCAGTGCCAAAGCGAGTTGTGCGACGCACTTGAATATGGCGAATGTCGGCCATTTGTGAAATTCCACCAGCCTGCTGAATGGCTTGAGTTAATGTGGGAATAGCCGAGGCCGAGATATTGGCGATCGCAGTATTACCAGAATTACTAGTACTAGTACCGCCACCAGACGCAGTGCCACCACTTGTCAAAATATGAGAACCAGGTCGTAGCACTTCACCGATCACGGCAATTTGAATCGGGCGAGAATTACGACTTGCTAAATTAGTTGCAAGCAATTGTTTTGTTAACGCCAAATTCGGATCTGCCATCACAGGGATTAGAATGCTATCGCCATCCCGCAGTCGAATATCTTGACGCGCATCACCCGATCGTAATAATTGCAATAAATTCACAGCAATTACTTCATTTCCATCGCCCGCTGTCCGCCGCCGAATCTTTACTCGTTCCAAATCTGCCGATTGGGTAATCCCTTGCGCCTGTTGAATCGCTCGACTTAACATCGGTGACTCACCCGTTGAACTGGCCAACGAATAAGCACCAGGGCGCTCAATTTCTCCCGCGATCGCAATCATCACCGGGCGTGTCGCAATCACATTAATATTAATCACCGGGCGCGTGAGAATCGGAACATAGCGCGTTGCCAAAATTTGTGATGCCTGTTGGACCGTATAGCCCTGCAAAGACACCATTCCTAGCTGGGGCAAATTCACAGCGCCATTAGGCAGGATGGCATATTCTCCACTGAACTCCGGCAAATTGAAGAAATCTAACTTCAACCGATCGCCCGCTCCCAGAATATAACCCTCATCACTAACTACCGGAGCCGCGATCGGCACATCAAGAAAGCCAGATGTGGGCAACGGACGGGATGACGTTTGAGGAGAGCCTTGAAGAGGTGTCGCATCTAAGCTGAGCGTCGTGGCGATCGCCCCCATGCCCATTGCCAACGTTCCAAAGCATCCTCCAATCAACGCGATCGTCCCCACACGAAATAAGGGATTGATCAGTAAGGGATTGATGAAAGGGACATCATCATCCACGTAATGGCCAAAATTTGGGTGAACGGTAAGATGATGCATAGTAGTTTCCAAAAAGAGTGAGGTTAAGGTGATCGTCTAGGTAGAAGATGATTTACGGAGAACACAATAGCTTTAAGAAATATATCTTGGGAAATAGTAATAGCCTTTTACAGGGGTTTCCACATATATCTCAGGACAATCTGCATGAAAATCTTAAGATTTCAGGATCCCGGTTGAGATTACTGCACTACTTATATTTACAGAGAAACTATAACCGATATAAGTTCCCGTCACCCGTAGATTTACAGGCTAATTAAGAAAAAGTTTACAATGTCTTCATCTATATATTTTCTTGGAAAGTTTTAATTTTTGTCCTGAACTATCACAAAAAGGTCTGTTTAGATGATGTAAATAGAGGCAATATGTAGACAATATCCTCACATCTCACTTCTAAGACGGATTTTTAACGCGATCGCATCTCTAAATCAGCCATTCTCAACCGATTCATCTCTCAAAGTAGTCAGTGACGGAGCGTCCTATGATTCACAGTATTAATATTTTTGATGGAAAACCAGCCGTCAAAACACCTACAGAAATTTTGGACGCGAACGTTCTGAAGAAGAATGTGGATATTTTGGATGTGGATATTTTGGATGCCGATATTTTAGATGCCAATCTCACCGCAACAGAAACCATCACCTTTATGCCGATCGAAGGCGCACCGTCCGCCTCTCAAAGTACTGCTGGAGTCGTCCAATCCGTCCTCATTTGCGCCAATACTCCCAAGTTGTCACAACTCACTAATTACATTGTCAATAGCGACGATCTGAGCACCTATGTCCAGTATCCTTCGGTGTCATTTTCCACACTAAGCCTGAGTAATGGGCCGCGCCGAGTTCGTTCTATTCGGTTGCCTTGGCTCGAATTAGGCGGTGGACTAGCTGCATTTGCCATTATTTCTGGGGTTGTCGTCATTGATGGTCTCAAGCAAGCTAAGCTCTCTCCCAGTAAGCCCATCGCTCAACTCACGCCCCCCAAGCTCACTAACATTCCAAAGAGCAATCCTCTGGGTTCCTCTCATCTGGGTTCCTCTCAAATGAGTGTTGCTGAGCTGATGAATTCAGGCCGATCGTTGCCTACGCCAAACAGCGCAGTGAATTTTCCCACCCCACAAATTACGTTAAATTCAATTGCGACTAATTCGACATTACCGAAGCCCACGACTGCGCCTCTAATGCCACGCCGTCCGATCGCAATGCCTGAAACAGAGGTAAGAGGTTCTCAAGTCCTTCCCGCCTCCCAGAGGCCTGTTCGGACACAACTCATTCCACAACAAGCTATTCCACAACCCGTTTCGCAGCAGCCACCTTTAAATCCTTCAGCCTTCCCACCTCAGGAAATTCCTAAAACACCGATCGTTGCACCTCTCATACCTGCGCTACCCACCCCGTCATCCAATCCAGCCGATCCCTTGACCTACAACGGATCAAACTTGATCCAAGTTTCCACACCGCCACAAAATCCCTCGGTCAGCACATCAAATGTCGGTAGATAATCGGTTTCCACTAATTACTGCGGCTTGAGGTTTCTAAACTTTAAGTTTAAGTTTCTAATCTTTAATCTGAAGCAGTTTCAGCATTGATGTTTTAAGGTTTGGTAGATTTAAGTTGGTTTGGCGAGGGATCGACCATCCGATCGTTCTACATTCACTTAATTCACACAATTAATTCACAATGAGTCGTTCCGGATTTAAAACTGGCCTTGGGCAAAATTTACGACGCATTCATCATCTAGCCTATTTTACTCAGCGCAATCATTTGACTCTTGAGCAAAGTTTTCAACATTTTCAACAGATGAATGAATCGATCGCACGACCCGATGCCTCAAGTCTTCCGACTGATAAAATTATTGGCCAATCTAAAATTATCGGGCAATCTATTAGCCACCCGAGTCTCGATCGCGCTGTCAATGGTTCAATCTCTAATCTCTCTATTGGGATCATCGGTGCAGGATTTGCAGGGCTAGCTTGTAGCGACGAACTCCGAAAACACGGCATTCAAGCGCCTATTTTTGAAGCGATCGATCGAATCGGGGGCCGATGTTGGTCCATGGGGGGTGAATTTGGGGACTGCGATCGCTTTCCAGGTCAAGTCGTGGAGCGCGGCGGCGAGTTGATTGATAGTCAACATCACACCTTGATTAACTATGCCCGTGAATTTGGGCTGGAACTCGAAGATCTCTGTAGTGAACCGGGAGATTCCAGTTTTTACTTCAAAGGAACCCATTATTCGGAAGCGGAAATTGTTGAGGACTATCTAGAATTACTCAAATCCATGAAGCACGACATTTGCACCGTTTCGCCTGAGCCAACCGCTCGATGCCATACGGAATTTGATCAGGCTCTCGATCGGATTAATTTAGCTGAATATCTCGATAAGCATCAAGCCGGAGACCTCGCCCGCGCCTATGTCAACGCCAGCTATCAAGGCGAATTTGGATTTTCTATTGAAGATCAAACCTGCCTTCACTTTCTGTTGATGAATCTGGATCCCAGTCTCGAAAATCCACTTGAAATCTTCAGTGACGAGCGTTATCACATTCGCGGGGGCAACGAGCAGCTCATTCGCCATCTCACCCAACGCCTCACTGCTCCAATTCATCTCAATCATCGCCTAGTTGCCATCCATAAAACCAGTGCAGGAGCGATCGCACTGACCTTCGATGTAGACGGAAAAACGCTTGTTAACACATTTGATGCTGTGGTACTGACGCTGCCCTTTCCAGCCTTGAGGTCCGTTGAACTCCATGAAAATCTTGCCCTACCCGATTGGAAAAAAAATGCGATCGCAAAACTCGACAATGGCAATCAAGCCAAAATGATGGTCAGCTTTAATGGCAGACCTTGGCAAGATCACAACAGTACGGGTCTTGCCCATTCCGATTTACCACACCATCAGGTCACTTGGGAAGCCAATCCTAGTAATGCGACAAAGCAACAAAGCACCATTGTCAATCTCGCAAGCGGTAGTCTGGGAACGTCCTTGAGACCGGATGAATTTCAAGCCCAAGCCCAGGAATTTCTTCAAGACTTCGATCGGATTTATCCGGGCGCAAATCAACAAGCTCGCCGCGATCGATCCGGGCAACTCTTTGGGCATATTGAACAGTGGGATACCAATCCCTTTGCCCAAGGCGCATATCTTTGCTATCGTCCCGGCCAATTCACGCAATTTACAGGTTTAGAAGGCGTTGCTGTTGACAACTTGTTTTTTGCAGGAGAGCATACGCATTCCTTTTATGAGTGGCAGGGATTTCTGGAAGGAGCGGCCCGATCGGGCATTGAGGTGGCAAGACAGATTTTGGGAATAGATTGGGAGAAAAAACTCTGAAGACTTTCTATAGAAAATTTTGAATTTTTTATAACAATTTCTGAAATCCATCGTATAATAATAATCTGTGCGTCAAAAAACCCTATTGATTACCAAGCGGGTGTGACTCTTAAATTGAATTCTTTGTCGTTTCGATCTGCTGGGTACCAGCAAAAGGCTCGTTCTATGGAACAGTACGACTTTTA
>JANXNM010000403.1 GCA_025354065.1 Synechococcales cyanobacterium 340R_concoct_173_sub
TTGATTGCGGCTTCCACGGCTGACATGGCTAAAAAAGAAGATTTGGCAACTCTGCGTAAGCTTCAAGAGCAATTTTCTGCTGAACTTGCAACGCTTCGGGGTCGTGTTGATGCGCTAGAAACCAAAACAGCTTTACTTGAAAAGCAACAATTCTCCACAACCAGCAAACTCAACGGTGAAGTTATCATTGGTTTGGCAGGCGTTGCGACAGGCCGAATTTCTGGTTCTGACATCAGTCGCAATACTGTAATGGGCTATCGTGCCCGTCTGAATATTGACACCAGTTTCACGGGCGAAGATCTCCTACGTACCCGAATCCAAGCGGGAAATTCTGACTTCACGAATGCAGCGACAGGCATTTCTGAAGGGTCTCTTCGGACGGCGGCGAATAGCAGATCTGGAGCGTCGATCGATGCTCTTCTCTATCAATTCCCCTTGGGTAAAACTACAACCATCACCCTCGAAGCCAATGCAGGTGCGATCGATGACTTTACCGATACCCTCAACCCTTACTTAGATGGCGATGGCGGCAGTGGTGCATTGTCCCACTTTGGAACCCACAACCCAATCTACTACCTGATCGGTGGCACCGGAATTGGTGTTAAGCATAACTTCGGTGAGAAACTCGAACTGAGCGCGGGCTGTTTGGCGGGCAGCAGTACCAATAGTGCCGCTAGTCCAACTGCTGGAAGTGGGTTGTTCAACGGACCCTACGGAATCATAGGACAAGTGACTTTTAAGCCCAGCTCTCGTCTTAAAGTCGGGGTTACTTATGTCAATTCCTATAATACGGACTTCGCGAGTGCCGGGAGTCCCACCGGAAGCACCCTGGCCAACCCCTTCACCGCCGGACTCGGCAACACCTCAAGCAACTCCGTCGGACTCGGTGCATCCTTCCAAGTTAGTAATGGTTTGGTTGTCAATGTAAATGCGGATTACACTCGCACAAACGTAATCACCGTAGGCGATCTAGATATTTGGAATTGGAGTGTTGGGTTAGCATTGCCTGACTTTGGCAAAAAGGGCAATATTGCGGGTCTGATTGTGGGTATGGAACCCAAAGTGACGACTGCGACGGGCGGGTTGCTCGCAGATAATGCGACTTCGATTCACCTTGAAGGCTTTTACCAGTACCGCGTCAATGACAATATTTCCATTACGCCCGGACTCATTTGGTTGACGGCTCCTGACCATAACTCGGCTAATACTGGTGCAATTATCGGCGCTATCCGAAGTAAGTT
>JANXNM010000411.1 GCA_025354065.1 Synechococcales cyanobacterium 340R_concoct_173_sub
CTGAAGCTAATGTCTGGAAAGCCCCATGAGAATGAAGAAGTATTTTTTAACTCTCCCCTTCAGCGTTCAGGGTTCCAACTTTCCAAAATGATCTCTCACTTCCCGATGAATAAACCGATCGCCGCCCCATCACCCCAGTAAACGATCGGGATTGAGGCTCTGAATTTCGTGTATGAAGACAATCACGACGGCACATACTCGTGAAGGAGATTGTAAGACATCATTCCAGGATTTGAGTCTGTCGTTGAAGCACAGGGAGACTACATAGATGTAGTGTTAACCACCATAGATAGACGTTGTCAGACATAAAAAAATTATTACTATCCATGAGTCCATGTGCCATCCGATTACGAAGATTACTACCAAATCGATCAACCAACAATACTTTCAAGTCAAAAATGATATCTTCACCTAAAATCTCTTTTAACTCTGGACGATCAAGCAGTTTATTGACATTATGTTCATCCTGTATTCCGCTTGTATTTAATCCAGATACAATATGACCCCTTGCTTCCATAAGATATCGAATAGAGTGCTCAATTTGTGGAATTAACAGGTGAGTGGCGACCAAAAAATCGCTCCTAAGTCCTTCTAATAATCCACGCGCATAAATTATTTCTCGCCCTGGTGGAACTAGTGGATTGCTAGATACAAGGAATCCAAAATCATCTAGACAGGGATTATGTTCCAACCGAATTTGATCGATAGCAGGCAAAATTATAGCACTGGCAAAAAACTGCTGTTTTCTGTGAGCAAATTGAGCCATAGATGCTTGAAATACCGACTCAGACTCATCAGATGGGCTAAAGTTGATTCCGGGCTTTAGCGCTGTTACTTTACCAGATTCATTATAAAATACGCTGCCCATCATGAACTGTAGAGGATAATCACGAATAGCCTCTTTAAGTTGGACTCTAATTTCCTCGACCTTTGGAGATATTCCCATTAATGCTAGTTGGAATATGGCTTCCCTAAAAGTTAAATTTTTAACCTTACTCATTGCCTGATTTGCTATGTCAGTAATGTTCATTTCAAATGAATGATTCTTGAATTGCTCCGAAGCGATCGATTGATATTGGAGAAGTGATTTATGCAATTCTTCAATCTTCTCTTTCATTTTCCCAACACGTCTATATTCTTCAATTGCCTTCTGAAGACAATGAGTAACTGAAATGTAGTCTACAGTACTCGAAGAAAGATGTTCTTCTGATTCTTTTACGTATGTATCTGCTACTTTTATTTTTACACAGTTCTGATTTTCTTGATCTTTTAGGAGACCGTACAAACGTCGAGCTACTTCCCAATATTTTCTAGCAAGTTCCCATTTTTGAGTATTTTCCGAATTAATCGCTATAGTTTTTGATAAGTCAGCATAATAGATGAGATGCTCTTTTTCAGTCTTATACTCTAATATCTTATCATCTAACAATAGTCCCATTAGTTTTGACAAGAAAAATGAGATCTCTTCTGTTTTATGTCGCTCAATCAACTCCTTCACAAAACAAACAGTTATCTTCCATTCATTGCTTTCTCTTCCTAGTCGTATAGCAATTTTAATGGCTCGTTGGATCCTTTGGTATGGAGTCACCCAAGTTTCAGAACTTTCAAGTCTCTTTGCAGTTTCCAAGTATGCACTAACTGCTATTTGTGCCATCTGAGAATTTCGAGAATCTTCCCAGATAATATCTGCGATTCTTGCACGTATTTCTGAGTTTTTAACTGTTGGGGCAAGTTGTGTCAGGAAATTTATTTTTTCCTTATTCAAATCTCTTGGGATTGCACTCCGAGATCCATCAGGCATAACTACTACTGGAGAAAATGGCTCATTATCTGAGTCAGACCGCAGCATGGGTGATGTTACGTGTCCTAAAAGTTCATAGAAATATTGCTCAACCTCATTTTCAGATTTCTCTGATTCCCTAAAGAAAATCCCTGAGTAAACGGAGTATTGTGACTCATCGTTATTTTGGATGCAGTCTTCCCACTCAATACCTTCTACATCTTCAAATCTAAGCGAAAAATCGGTTAATGCCATAGAGGATAAAGTTACTAAGAATCAATCAGTTATAGTTTATTTGTACTTTATCAGCATTAGTATTCCTAAACAAATTTTATGTATAAAAATGATGGCCTGTATGCGATCGGAGCCTTCAAAAACTTTAACAACGAACATATCGAAGAAGTGAGCCTAAAATTCGGCAGCAAAACTGGAGTTCCATTCCTCACCGAAGCCACCAGTGAGGGCAATTTTGAAATCGAAGTCAAATGCAAATTCCGAAAAAGTAACCGATCGGCCTCACTCCGCAAACATCTCAGCCAAAACCTTCAAAACGAATTCCTAATCCTATCCCTCATTTTCCAACCGTCATCTTAATCACGTTGTAAAGCATTGCCCACTTCTCGGACGTATCCGGCTGCTTCCCTCGATATTTAAGGTTCGCGAGCATTTTGACATCATCAGGGGGCAAATTTAATTGGGTTGCGCAGGCGAGAAGGCTTGCGGGGAGTCCATTTAATTCAGAAGCCCGATCGTCCCCGTCTAGCTGAATCCCTAACGCTCCACAGAGGCTTTGTCGAACTTTCCAGGACAGATTAGTGGCCTCTCCGCGTTCAATTTGAGACAGATAGGTTCTTGAAATCTCCACTTGCTGAGCTAGGGTATCTTGGCTCAATTTTTCTTGTTTGCGCCGATCGCGAACCTGCAACCCAAACCTCACCGCCGCATCTATTTCATCCATCTCATCCTCCAAATTCTGACTATTGCAGAGACTTATTTTGCAAACCACAGTTGTCAAGACTGCCGAAGAGCTGCTATAATAGTTTACATGAGCTGACAACCACAGTTTACATCACTTTTTCATAAATAGTAGCAAAATTTCAGGGTGAACCCTATGATTGCTGTCCATTCGATTCCGATTTCTCCGATCGAAACAGTTCAATAAACGTATTTCTGTCTTAGTCTCAAAAACTCTTTGGTAATTGAGTTTAATCATTCAGTTAGGAATGTTGCCTATGAATCTCTCAATGAATCCAGAATTCAAACTCAGAGAACCGATAGCTAAAGACAGGCCAAGAGCGATCGTAGGTCGTTTCTTTTCACTTCAAAATGGGCGAGTTGGGCAATACCTTTCCCCCCGAGTTTTGGTAGTGCGTCAGCCCTTCCGATCGAATTCTAATGACCTCCACTGTTTTGGATTTGAGCAAGCCAAAGCTGCTGCACGGTTTGCAAAACATCTTGCCTATCGTGGTTATTCATACGAACTTTTGCTCAATGGCTGGACCCATCAACCCTACGAAAT
>JANXNM010000426.1 GCA_025354065.1 Synechococcales cyanobacterium 340R_concoct_173_sub
AAGACTACTTTGGGTGGAATATCCCGTTCTTTCCATTGTTGATAAGAACCCCGATCGCCCTTAGGACGACCCAACACCACCATTACATCCGGTGCAACGCAAGTTACATTATCGCCTTCGATCGGATACCACAACAAATCCCCCGCAATGAATGCATCGAGATTGTTAGCCAAAAGAATCTCTAAATTCTCTTTAATAATCACAATCCAGCGATATTGCTTGGTATTCTCTGCCATGGGCTTTCCATCATCCTCTGGATAAAACACATCCGTAGGCACTGAAAACATATAAGTCATGGAATTCACCGACTCGACTGTAGGTATCTTACCGAAAAATCTTGAATTCAATTTCTAATAGATGCCAAAATATATAAAAACCAAGCGATCGACTAGAAAGCTTGGCTTTTACATAACGTATTTTATGGGTCGCCTGAGATTCGAACTCAGGACCAGTCGGTTAAAAGCCGAATGCTCTACCGCTGAGCTAGCGACCCGTGCGCGTTTCGCGACTTAATTAACATACACAATTGACCGGACTCTTGGCAAGTAGTTTTTAAATGAGTTTTGGAACTTGGTCTAAATTAAATAGCGCTGAGGACTTTTTCCCGTAGGACTTGGATGGCTTTTTCCAGGTCTGGGTAGTATTTCCACTCGTAGGCGATGTCCCGAATTAGGTAGGTCATGGCAAGATTTTCCTCGACTGTCAGGAAGTCAGTCGGAATAACGCCATCAATGTGACGACTCAGAACCCCGAAGCCCGATCGCTGACGACGCAGTTCACGACTTGGGGAATTCTGCTTCAGCCATTGGTCAAAGGATTTAGATTGAGCCATGGTGGATTGAAGTTTGTCCAAGAGTTCCGGTGGAAGTGGTTCTTTGGCTCCGAATCTCCAAGCGGTTTGAAGTTGAGTAATGCGCTGGTCGGGATTAAGCCATGCGGTAAGGGTTGCGATCGTGCTGGGGGACACATTTGGCTTTTTAGCAAGAGCAGTGAGGTCGAGAGGTTGTTTAGTTTGGAGCATGAGAA
>JANXNM010000437.1 GCA_025354065.1 Synechococcales cyanobacterium 340R_concoct_173_sub
ACAAAGCTTATCCCGGAACCCGATCGCTCAAATCATTAGCCGTGCCGATGATATTGGCAAACCTGACATTGGAAATGGATTGGTTATTGCCAAAAACAACGCTAGACCAGGTTCTGGATGCAACAGTAACAGAAGTAATGATAGATTTTCTCGATCGCGATCGGGGATTGATGTTTGAGAATGTATTGCCTGATGGATCGCATTTAGATTGTTTTGATGGACGATTGATTAATCCCGGTCATGGCATTGAGGCGATGTGGTTCATTATGGATATTGCAAATCGGAAAAGCGATCGGAATTTGATTAATAAAGCGATCGATATTGTATTAAATATTTTAAATTTTGCTTGGGATTCAGAGTATGGCGGACTATATTACTTTATAGATTCGGACGGCCATCCGCCCCAGCAACTTGAATGGGATCAAAAGCTCTGGTGGGTGCATGTTGAGACGCTAGTTGCATTAGCTATGGGATTTAGATTGACGGGCCGATCGGAATGTTGGGATTGGTATGAAAAAGTCCATGACTATACCTGGTCCAAGTTCAACGATTCAGATCATCCTGAATGGTTTGGCTATTTAAATCGTCGAGGTGAAGTATTACTTAATTTGAAAGGCGGTAAATGGAAAGGCTGTTTTCATATTCCCCGATCGATGCTGTTGTGTTGGCAAGAATTCGATCGATTGGCGCAATAACTTTGCTGAATGACCTTATGGGGATTGATTGGCTAAAGATTTTAAAACTTGAACGACCTGCGGCAATTGGCTCCGGGTCGGCGGCATGATGGACAAGACTTCTGATAAATCAAACAAAATTTTACTACTTTCTAAGTTTAATTTTATAAAGCGAAATTCTTCGCCATTCGTCACAAGTCCAAACCGTGAAATCCCATTGTTTTGCGATGGGGACAGCATATAGGTGAGTAGTTGTGGTAATGCAACAGATAAGGAAAAAGTAGAGTTTTTAGCTTCCACAACTAAGACCCAAAGGCAATCGTTCAAAATCAAAGTATCCATTCGTCCTTGAAGAATTTCACCTCGGTCTTCCAAGACAATCTCAACGCTGGATTCGGTACGAATGGTAAAACGAGAATCATAGAGTCCAGCTAGATCAAGTAATGGAGAAATCATTAGTTTATCTACAGTTCCCTCCGGTAATGAACCCCTATTTCTGTGTTCAATGAAGCGCTGCTGAATATGGATAATTTGTATACGATCGGCTTCGGTCAAGACTGGTA
>JANXNM010000507.1 GCA_025354065.1 Synechococcales cyanobacterium 340R_concoct_173_sub
GAGTAACGGTGACGCGATGTTTGGGAAAGTTTGAACGCGATGGACAAATCGTTCGTTTGCGTCGGGGGAAAATTTTTATTCAGAGCTAATGAGTTTGGTTTTTAATAATTATCCGATCGCTTGAATCCATTCTTTAATCTCATATTCTGTCCAAATCCCATTTTGCCAATAGGGATCTCCTTCAATTAGCGATCGGACAGCAGCCTCATCGTCAGCTTCATAAATACCAAAGACTTTGGTCAAATCTTGAGTTGGACCTAGGGTAATTAAAATCCCTGCTTCCTGTTGCTGTTTGAGTCCGGCTAGATGCGCATCACGATAGGGAATACGACGCTCTAGAACGTTCTCACAGTAAGACCCAAATAAGATGTACTTTTTCATGGTTAGTCAATCAGGTAATAAACAATAAATATAAAAAAGCGCTGAATGATTCCAGCGCTTTTCAATGAGATTAAATTGTGAAACTAATCTAAGTAGCCCATCAACGAACCAGAGTCTGGATCCACAATATCGTTGCTAAAAATCGGACGGCTGCCCATCACTTCTCCCGCATTCATTAATCCAGCCGGACTGATCATAATCGGACGGCCACCATCAGCAGTCCCCTCAACATAGCTCACTTCATTGGCAAACACAGGTCGATCGCCGGGTAGCATTTCAAATAATTTCAGGCTAGAGGCTTCGATTGGGCGACCATTCATGTAGGTACCAAAGACAACCACAGTGCTTGCGCCAATGGGTCGATCGCCAGCGGATGAAATCATTCCAACGAAATTAAGTGCATTGGGGGTCACCGGACGAACGGGTAGGGCAGATCCTGTAATTGCGATCGCGCTTTCTTTTTTAGCAACGGCGGGTGAAGATTTAGCAGCATCTTGAGTCATAGTTTTGTCTCCTTTATTATGTTGAACAGATTTGTTGCTGGAAACTTTTGATTTATTCCGCGCAGTGGATGGACTCTCTGGAGGTTTATCTGAAGGTTCGATAGTTGCATCGATCGGGTTAACTATCATCTCAATAGCAGGAGTCTCGACAGCAAGAAAGATCGTTGGCTCGTCTATTATGACGGAGATCGGCGGCTCAATGCTTAACGTCGTTATTTCTGGCTCATCTGTTGGTTTAACGACAAGTTCAGCATTTACGATCGCATCCGTACTGGCATCATCACCAACCTCAGCCGTAGATTCAGCAGTTGAATTTTCATCTACAGGCAATGGAGCTTGGTTAGCCGTTCGTGCTGCACCGGGCGCTAATTTATTGCGAGTCGAGGTCGTTCGATTTTTGCGATTTAGAACCATAGCGCCAGTCCACCCACCTAAAGTGATTAATCTAAAACTTAAACCGGATGCCTGTTTTCAGCCTTGCACCCACCGTAAAATTGAATTTATTGAACCGCTGTTATGAAATCGGGTGATCTCCCGCGAATAATCAAAAAAAATCGCAGGAGATTACACGTTCTTATACGCTCTTAAACGATAGCAGCAACCCTTTTAGAACCCTTCGTCAGACGCTCGTAAGTCGCCCGCATTTTCACCCCCGTCAACACTTGGAATAAACCTGTTCCATTGTTGGAGCCAGGGTATTCTCTATGCTGAAGCAGGAGTTCGGTGATTTCGCCGGGATGACGAGCCGACGTTTGGCTGAGGTGTTTCTCGATATAGATGACTTCTTCTAAGTTGTCAAACTGGCCATCGACTTCTAGGATCGAAACCTCATGACCATAATATCCATCCGGTCCGTAGTGCATCCGAATTCCAGGATAAGAACACGTCAGCTTACGGCCACAGGGAATCCAATCGATCGTAGATCCTTCATCAAACAGATAAACCGGATCAAACCCTTCAACCTCATCGCGCTGAATCATCTGAACGCGCAATACCTTACGGTCCTTGTCGTCTTTGATTAAGTTAGTGGACAACACGCGAATCACGACATCAGCATGAGCCTTTTGAGGATCGATAAAGGCATCAAAGTCCGGCTTACGGGAATTGATTGCCTGCATGACATCATCAAGCGTATGACCACGTTCCGACATGTCTCGCTGAATTTTCCAAGCCGCTTTCACATCGTTTTCAATGTCTAGATAAACGCTGAAATCGATTAACGATCGGACTCGCTCATCAAACAGAGGATGCAATCCTTCAATCACCACAATATGATTCGGATCAACATTTTCTGGCGGATCGAGTTCACCGGTCTCATGGTTGTAGATCGGCTTCATGATACTCTTACCCGCTTTGATATCGCGGATCTGTTCATACATCAGATCGAAATTATTGGCGCGGGGATCAAGAGCGGTAATTCCCGTCTCTTTGCGCTGTTTGCGATCCAGACTGTGATAGTCGTCAAGGCAAATCACCGTCACAAAAGTTTCGCCGAACAGATCGGAGATCCGGCGCAAAAATGTGGACTTACCGCTGCCGGAATCTCCCGCAACGCCAATGAGTACCACACGGTCTGGCTTAGTCATAGGTCCCCTCAAAGAACAAAAATCGTCAACTCAGTTTTATCGAAGTAAGCCTCATTTGGTATCAAGGGATAACTTAATCCCGTAACAGGTCCATTAAACTACTCGTCAGTTGCTTTTAATAGACTACATCACAAGCTGCTTCATTTCATAGGTCTTTGCATTAGTACACCATGCAACCTCAGGTCTTGAGTCTGCCTTGTGGGAATAGTTGAGGCTGAGTGTATGTCAAGGCATAAGGCTCTTTATCTGATCGCAATCGTAACTAAGCATGTATCTCCCCTAAAGGTTCCATTTCTCAATTTCTAGTTTTGAATTTAGAGAAACTAGCTTGATGTCCCAGGATAGGGGAGAATAAACACTTAATGAAGTGATGACGGGATTCATAGGTTTTCGGAGAGATTTATCGAGATGTTTAATTCCAGCGCAAATGGTCCTCAGTCTTCGGGCAATCGTGTTTATCGGTATGAAGTGGTTGGATTACGTGGCCGCCGAACGAGTGGCTCCACTTTTTTTAATGTGGCTTACGATCGGATGACCCAGTTCACCCGCCAAATTCTTCGCCAAAGTGGAAAAATTCTTAATGTGTCACCGCTTGATGGTGCCGCGCCACTAATGACTTCTTCTGCATCTCCTATGCCAACTACAGAAGACCTTCCTCTGCAAGCTATAGATGCTGTGCCTACTGCCAAGAAGAAAGCTCATGCAGACGTTAAGGTCAATACTTATCGTCCCAACAGTCCGCTGACTGGGAAGTTGATTTCCAATGAAGCGTTAGTTTCAGACGGCGGGGTTGGCATTGTGCAGCACCTGAAATTTGATATTTCGGGCAGTGAGCTAGAGTACACCGAAGGTCAGAGCATTGGAATTATTCCGCCGGGAAATGATGCGAAAGGCAAGCCTAATAAGTTGCGTCTTTATTCGATCGCATCCACTCGTCATGGCGATGATGTAGATGATAAGACCGTCTCTCTTTGTGTTCGTGAGTTGGAATACAAAACTGATGCGGACGAGACCATCAAAGGGGTTTGCTCCTCTTACCTTTGTGCCTTGAAACCAGGCGATCCGGTCCAAATCACGGGACCATCGGGTAAGGAAATGCTCTTACCTGCTGAAGAAGATACCAATGTCATCATGTTCGCGACGGGAACTGGCATTGCACCGATGCGAGCTTATCTATGGCGCATGTTTAAGGATAATGAGCGGGCTGCTAATCCTGACTACACCAGCTATAAAGGCAAGGCGTGGTTAGTCTTTGGCGTTCCTCAGACGGCGAATATCCTGTACAAAGAAGAATTAGAAGAGATGCAGACTCGGTATCCTGACAATTTCCGTTTGACCTATGCGATCAGCCGGGAACAGAAAAACAGTGAAGGCGGACGGATGTACATCCAAAACCGAGTTGCAGAGAATTCTGTTGAGTTGTGGAACATGATTAAAAATCCTAAAACCCACACCTACATCTGTGGGTTGCGCGGGATGGAGCCGGGAATTGAGGAGGCGCTGGGTGCTGAGGCAACTAAGGAAGGCATCGTTTGGAAGGAATATGTCCGATCGATGAAAAAAGAAGGACGCTGGCACGTTGAAACGTACTAGTTATTATTTCTAGCAACTAAATCTAAAGGGAGGGCAACTTGCTTTCCCTTTTTTTTCGGTATTAATGTCCTTGCTGCACCCCAAATTGATCGTCCAGGTCGCCTAATTTTATAGATTTTATAAAAAACTCCCTTGATCGCATAGTGCAACCCCAGGGAGTTTTAAAATTCTTTGAAAGTCCACCGCAGTGCCGTCTTACCTCAGTTTGAGACCTGGTCAAAACCAGGTGGGTACCGTGTGAAGCATGTCTGAAGTTTCTGAGTACAAGCTCAGTTTACCGCGACACACTACGTAGATTCCCTTATTCAATAAGACATAGATCAAAAAACATTATTGGCAGTCACCAACACCTCCGTGGACTCTT
>JANXNM010000548.1 GCA_025354065.1 Synechococcales cyanobacterium 340R_concoct_173_sub
ATGGCAATGAACAATATTTCAAAGAAGTGGACCATGCCTATTCGTAATTGGAAGGGCGCATTAAATCGCTTCGCAATTGAATTTGAAGGGAGGTTCCCAATGTAAGAAATAATGATTTGACTCAAACTACTTTACAAACCCGATCTTAGCCAAACGACTTCTCGCCAATCTTCAAATCGTTAGACGCAGTTCTTGGCGACATCGGGTGGCAGTCTTCTGAATATTGCTGCCTCTTGATGGTCATCACTCATTAATCTTTACGACCACCGCACAGGTTCCGCAGGTTTCAATGCTATTACAATTAATTACCTTAGACCCACCATTGTATAGAGCGACCTCATGCTCCAGAAGCACCTGGCGTAGATTTGCCCCGATCGAACAGTCGATCGATTTTCCTTCAGCCCTTACGATCGGCATACTTTCCTCCTTCATCGCATTGTGAATACCAGTCTCCTAGAACCAAAATACTTTAGATAGACCACCGTTTCACCATCATACTTTTCCATAAGGCTCACGATCGATCGTGACTTCTTCTAACCGTAGCAATAGTTTGGGCTTTAGAGCCGATCAATCGTCCTATGCATAAATGACTGTAATCATTCGTCCTTGTTGAGTTTCTTGTATTTCTGTACGGAGACGATCTTCGATCGCAGAGCAATCTTTACGGCGATCGAAAATGACTAGCCAGCCTGAATCCAATCCTAATCGAGCTAAATAACTTTCTATTTGAAGCAGTCCTCGTTGGAGTTGGTTGCGGCTATCATCCCGTTGAACTTTGATTTCAATTCCTAACATTACGTTGCCATAGCGCAAACATAAGTCCATCCGGTCGGACCCGATCGCATATTCTCGCTCCAGACTTCCACCACCATTCACCACTCGATGCAAAAACGCCATTAAAACTAAATGAGGTGCGATCTCATGATAAGCCGCACTATTCAGCAACGGTTCTCCATGCTGTAACCAAAAATCCATAAAGGCTTTACGCAAAGCAACTAAATCCAAGGTTCCTGTTGCAGTCAACCAACTCGGTGCAATGCGCGGCATTCCGGCCATTGGAGTTACAGTCAATACGCGAGGAAGGATTTCTCGGTAAATCGGGTTTGCGATCGTGAGTCCCCCTTGTGACTCCATTACACATAATCCCAAATCAAGAAGATATTGAATATCATCATTAGGAACATTCGCTAAGTCCATTCCAGATAACATTGGTTCAATAACTCGTCGCACTCGCTCTTCTTGCAGCTTCTCGGATAAACTATCTAAATGAGTATCTTGACGTTTAATGAGGGTTTCTTTTGCTGTTTGAATATGCTCAGGACTAATCGAAATTGTTATATTATCTAACAGTTCTTCAACAACTTCTTTTGCTAATGCATTAACAAGCCAGGGTTGACCTTGAGTCAGATCAAATGCCAGTTGCATGGCTTCGGTAGTAAAGTGTTGGCCTGTTTCAATCGTATGTTGAGTATATAGTTCTACGACTTCTTTTACATTAAAATTTCGTAGCGTAAACGATCGGACTTTGATATTAAATGGACTTGCGGTTGTTAGCCGTTCACCACCGCCCGCTGCGACTTTGTAATCTCGAATATCTCTTAATCCAATTAAACCAACAGATTGTGGAAATACTTTAGGACGATCGGGGAAGCCATCCCGCAATTGACGAAGAACCGAAACGAGCGCTTCATCTTGCAGAGAATCAATTTCATCAATCAAGACGACTAGGGGACGAGGAGAGGTTTCCGCCCAAGCTTTTAGAGCAGCTTGAAGGCGTTGTCCAGGAGGAGCATCGGGCCATGCAGGGGGACGAAGTTCCAAGGGGAGGCGATTTTCAGACGATCGGTGCCAGGATGCAAGGATTGCTAATTCTGCACTACCGGGGTCTTGTGAGAACGGTGCTCCAATCTCGGCGGAAACCATTACGGCTGTATATTTACCTTGATTTGTTAACTGTTGCGCAAGACCTAGCATTGCGGTCGATTTTCCAGTCTGACGCGGTGCATGAATGATGAAATAGTTCCACTGTTCGACCAGTCGTTCAATGTTCGGCAAGCGATCGGTGGCCGATAACATGTAATGAATTTCAGGATTGCATGGACCTGTCGTATTAAATGAACGGGGCATAGGACAAAGCAAGGATTACGACTCTTTTCTATTTTAAACCCGATCGTCAGGCTTTTCTGATTCTTTGTTAATCCATCATTAGTCACGATCGCTCCTGACCTCTTCCCACGGTCACCATGAATTGCACTTCAGGCCCGATCGGATGTTCTTGGGCATAACGCGCGACTTGGGCGAAATTCTCCTGGTCTTGTGCAGTCAGGTGCGATTCAGTGATGTTCCCTGATTCAGTACGAAGAACGATATAGCCTAAAGGGTTTTGCGTTAGGTCGTGGGTCGATCTAACATCAGATGAAGGTGAGTTCTCGCGAGTAATAGTGATATTCCCTTGATTATC
>JANXNM010000564.1 GCA_025354065.1 Synechococcales cyanobacterium 340R_concoct_173_sub
TATCACCAATCACTCCACCACCTAGCGCCACCATAACACTCGATCGTTCCAGCCGATGAGCCAATGCCGCGTCATATATTTTTTGTAAAGTTGCAGGAGTTTTATACCGTTCGCCCGGTTGAAGGATGACGGTGGCAACGGTGAATCCAGCACTTGTCAGGGATTTCAGAACCCGA
The DNA here is from genome assembly GCA_025354065.1 of Synechococcales cyanobacterium 340R_concoct_173_sub. The sequence goes on from JANXNM010000564.1 coordinate 177, forward strand.
TCGCCGTAATGCTTAAAAATTGTTGGATTAGAAACTAAAAGAGCTTTCCGACCTAGAGGCTTCGCGCTGTCCAGTTTATCAGTCATCCAAGTGCCGATCGTATCTAGGCTTCCAGGAGCAATGACGATCGAATAGGGCTTATCGGGCAGAGCGACGGGAATGATGGATTGCATGATGATGAGAGATAGGCAGGGGTTCTTATTGTGCCACGTTGTGATCCGCTATAGTGCTGAAATCGTTGTATAGTCCTATATAGAGAAATGACTAAGGAGATAATGAAATGGATTCTGCAATTTTGTACGTTGTGTTTTTGGGCGGTTCTTTTGTCGTGGCGATCGGGCTATTCAAAGTCATGCGCGGAATTAACTTAATTTAAGTCTTTCTGAGCTACATTTAAATTTTCTTATTCCCCTACAAATCATTGTGAGGGAATATTTTTATGAGACAAATTGAACTATGTCGCAATCAATCAAGTCCCTCGATCGCCTCTATTCACTTGACATTCTTCGTGGACTTGCCTCACTGAGTGTTATTTTTTGGCATTGGCAACATTTTTTTATAGGGACGGCATTAAAATCAACCTTTAAGATTGAAAATCAACCTTTATTCAACATATTTTTCCTCTTCTACAACAGTGGGGATTTAGCAGTCGATCTTTTCTTTTCACTATCTGGATTCATCTTTTTTTGGCTTTACCCACAACGCATCTATCAAAATATCGTATCCGCTAAGGATTTTTTCATCCTAAGATTTTCTCGCTTGTACCCATTGCATTTCCTAACGCTAATTATTGTAGCCTTGGGACAACTATGCTCCAGCAAAATCATAGGGTCTACTTTTGTTTATAAAGAAAATGATATATTTCATTTCATTTTAAATTTATTTTTTGCGTCATCAGTGGGTCTAGAACGAGGATATTCCTTTAATGCTCCAATTTGGTCAGTATCTGTAGAGTGCTGCTTATATGCCATTTTTTTTATTCTGTGCAAGTTTCTTAAGCCCAACCCTCTGATCGTTAGCATTTTATCTTTAATCGGGTTCCCTATCATGTATCAGGTATATAATCCTATAGGGAGAGGGATATGTTCATTCTTTTTAGGCGGACTTATTTACTATTTATATATTTATATTTTGAAGTCGAACAAGAAAAAGATAGTGTTAAACCTATTTATTCTCCTGTCGGCTTTTTTATGGATTATTACTATTTATTGGTCTTTTAATAATTGGTCTCTCAACTTATTAATCGGTGTTCCTCTAGGATCAAAGTACCCAATTCTAGTTTTATTCCCTATTACCGTACTAACCCTAGCTATTTTTGAGACTGAATACGGAATATCAACAAAAAAAATGGCCTTTATTGGTGACATTTCTTATTCATTATATCTATGGCACTTCCCTCTACAATTACTATTTGTACTAACAGCTTCCCTAATTGGGGCTAATCTCGTTATTTTTAAATCTCCAACTATATTATTCGGATTCTTTTGTGCATTAATTCTTATTAGTCTCATGAGTTATCACTATATTGAAGTCCCACTACAACGGCATCTAAGATCGCATTTAATGATCAGTTCAAAACATAAAATTTAGTCGAATCATATCAATTATCAACTTTTGTAATACCACAAGTTTTAAGAATATCGGCGAGGGTTGGAGCGATCGAAGTAAGGCCGTAAGTTGAAGGATTAACGATATTTTTGTGAGTAAAATGGCGATGGATAATAGAAAAGCGATCCCAGTCTGCCATTTCAATATTGAAGACTTGTAGAATTACATCAATTAGCCAAGGGGTAAGTGGGAATTGGAAATAGATGGT
>JANXNM010000637.1 GCA_025354065.1 Synechococcales cyanobacterium 340R_concoct_173_sub
TTATCTCCGGCAAAATCTCAGTTATCTAAACTAATAGGATTTAATCAATTAGGGGAAGCTGGAATTATCGGAGACTATTGGAATTCTTATATTATTTGTAGTGTTAATCCTGAAAAATTATCTTGCACCCCTCACGATCGAAGTATGGTCCGATCGGTTCGTGCAGCCAAGAAAGTAATGGCTTCAGATAAAATTTATTTAGTAAAAGAAAGGTGGCTAGAGCATTTTCCTGATCAGATTGTTGAGTTTGAAACAAGGTTAATAAAACAAGGTCCAGAAGTCAAAATCGATCAGTACACGCTAGCACTCTACAAACGGGAATAAGTTTTTAATGGAACGATTCATTAGGATGGAGCCTATTAAATCGTCTAAACTAAACAACATATCGGCTGCTACAGCTGGTAAGGAATCCTTGAAGGCTACTAACTCCTCCTAATTCTGAATTACTGCTATAGTAAGTGCTCAAAACAACTCAAAAAATTATTCACCACTAAGGGAGTAATTCATTGACTCATTAATACGTAAACTTATGATACAGATATGAGCTGTTATTACTGATCCGTTTGGATGCAGCAGTTTCAGTGTCCTTAACAATTAATATCCTCTTGTCAGCATTATCAAAACAGTACAAGTCGAACATAGCTTTAGAGCTTTTTTACACTATTCAGGAAACCTTCCAATGAGATCTCTTATTTCTAGATTTAAAGCGGGTAGCTACTTCAGCTTAATTATTATATTCACTATTACTGTAACTATTTATTTAATTAATAATCGAACTATAAGTTCAGGAGACACCTTTCCAAATTCATTGCTAGCATTTAACATCCTTGAAAATCACACTCTGGACTTTGACATATTCAGAAGCACACGTTGTCCAAACAGTTATGAAAGCTGCTACTTCTTTATGAATGGATTAAATGGACATCTAACTTCAGCGTATCCAATTGGAGCGGCTATTGTTACTTTTCCCATATACACCATCTTTTACATCATTTTAAAGCTTTTTTATCATCAGACTCCTATCGACATAACATCATTAGAATTTGAACCTTACAGACTTCTATGTGAAAAAATTGCTGCAACGATTATTACCTCATGTAGCGTTGTCATATTTTTTATTGCTTCAGAATTAAAATTTCGCAAATCGGCTGCTTGGATCGCTACAATTATTTTTGCATTCGCAACAAATACCTGGGTAACAAGTTCTCAAAATCTAGGGCAGAGTACCGTATCTAACTTTATTATTGTTAGTCTCATATTGTTGATATTTAAAATACATCGTTCCCATGGACGCATTCAAACATACTATATTTTCGCCGCCAGTGTAGCGTGTGGATTACTACCTGGAATTCGCTCAACTAGTCTAGCTGTAGCAGTATTTACTCTAATCTACTTATTGAAAAATTGTCGAAGACATTTGATTATAGTCTTCCTCGGACTCAGTTCAGCTCTGCCTTGTTTGATATGGAATAAATTTCATTTTGGTAATTTTACAGGTGGATACGGATTAGTCTTTCAATATGTTCCAGCTTATCATCTTACTTTCGAACATTTCTACAATGCATTTTTAGGAACATTTTTCTCCCCTAGTCGAGGAATTCTAATTTTTTCCCCTGTTCTGATATATTGCATTCCTGGATTATATAGACTTCTAAAATGCAAGTTCAGAAAAAGCAAAGATGATAAATTCATCCTTTTTTTGACAGTTCCAAACTTCATTATTTTAGCTAGCTACTGCTTTTATTATGTGTGGTGGGGCGGTTCTTCCTACGGGCCTAGACTGACATCTGAAACCTTTCCTATTCTATGTTTTCTAGTAGGATATTTTGCTGATCATCTTGCAGCAACCAAATTAGGACCGCTATTTTCAATCAGAAAGAAAATTTTTATAGTAACTATCATTATTTCAATTTTCGTGCAGTTTGTGGGCGCTTTTTCCAATGGATTCACTTGGGATCGCATCCCACTATCCAGTGATAAGTATCAGTATCGTCTTTGGCAAGTTCAAGACAACGTTATACAGAGAAGTGCCCATTTTACATTTCATCATTTTTTCCCACTACTACAACCAAGAGTTGACACAGACTATCTTAGTAAGGCGGCAGGAGAGTCCGTCACTATTGTTGAGAAAGAAACATTTTATCTACAAAGATTTTATAATGATATTCCACAAAGAATGGCTTCTAAGATTGAGGTCATAGATAAGAACTATAATCCAATGATGGCCGAATTCTCAGTGCCATCTAAACATCGAAAGCTTATTAAGATTCAAGCTAAAAATACAGGAAAAGTTCAATGGTATGGCTACAAAGAGGCTCTCCTGAAAGGGGAAACAGTTATCATGGGAGATTTTTATAATGATAAAAATCAGAGGATGAATGAAACGAGACTTTATTTTGATACCTCAGCCAAGCCCCAGGATACGGGAGAAGCAATCGGGGAGGTGACTTTTCCCGATGCCCCTGGTGATTACCGTTTGGTCTTTAATTTAATTGCAGAGGCCGTGGGAGAATTTCCACTGAATAATTCTCAAAAGCCATTAGCCAATTTTATAATTCATATCTTAGCTAGCCCCAAAAAATAAACCCATACTTCTCTAAAAGTCAAGAAAAATATGGGTATTCACTCAGCGATCGGTTGAATTAAGCCGCGTACGATCGGTACCAAGCGATCGTACGACGTAACCCTTCCTCAAACCCAATTTCTGCTTCAAAACCAAAGCGATCCTTTGCCCGACTTGTATCCAAACAACGACGCGGCTGACCATTTGGTTTATCTGTCTGCCACACTAGTTCACCCTC
>JANXNM010000660.1 GCA_025354065.1 Synechococcales cyanobacterium 340R_concoct_173_sub
TGCCGATCGTATTTATCTATAGGGTTTATATTTATAGGATTCATATTGTTATTCCTCAATAGTTTGGTCAAGCGCTTTTTGGGCAATGCGTGTGATGTAGATAGTCACGCCGATCGTAACAATAAATCCAATAATTTTAGCGATCCACTGCAATCGTTCTGCTTCAGGATCTAGAGCCGTATTCTTCGTCCCAATCAATGCAATATTACCGACCAAGGACCCAAGGTAAACATACAAAACTGTCCCCGGAATCATACCGATCGAACCGAGGACATAATCCTTAAGCGAAACCTGCGTAATTCCAAAGGCATAGTTCAATATATTAAAGGGAAACAATGGTGAAAGACGGGTCAGCAATACAATTTTGAATCCATTTTTTGCCACTGCCGCATCGATCGCCCCAAACTTTGGATAGCTCACCATCTTGTCGGTCACCCAGCTTCGAGCAAAATTTCGCCCAATCCCAAATGCGATCGTCGCCCCTAAGGTTGCCGCAATAAATACATACACCGTCCCAAACCCCAAGCCAAACAAAACACCCCCGCCCAAGGTTAAGATCAATCCCGGCACAAACAAAACAGTTGCCAAGTTATAAATCAAAATGAATCCGATGGGTGCGATCGGTCCCAATCCTTGAACCCAGCTTAGCGAATCTTTCAAGACATCCTGTAGCATTGAATGCTCCAATAAATGGGAAAAACGAAAAACCCGACTTACCAAGGACGAAAACAACATTCATTCCTCCAGAAAATCGGGCTTAAATCAGACGTAAACTATTCCTAGTATCGCTTATTCTTCAATTCCGAAGACTTCATCAAATACTTTACCGACTTTACTTCCTGTATCGATCGAAGACATTGGATCTTTACGCAAACGATGACGTAGACACAGTGTAATGATGCGACGAATATCACTCACTGCCACCTCAGTCCGATTCTCGTAGGCTGCAAGCGCCTTTGCCGCACGATTGGTCACAATATCGCCGCGCAATCCATCTACATCTAATTCAGAACAAACTTGAGAGATTTTGACTCGCAAATCATGGTCAATTTTAATTCCCTTCAGACGCTCTTGAGCTTGAACGATTTTTTCCTGTAAACCATCTTGTTGAGACTGGAATTCAACCAGAAATGTCGCAGAATTGGCATCAAATTCAGTCCGTTGTTCGACAATTTGGACCCGCAATTCCGGATCTTTCACCGTACGAATTTCAGCGTGCATTCCAAACCGATCGAGTAATTGGGGCCGCAGTTCACCTTCTTCTGGATTTCCCGAGCCAACCAAGACAAACCGCGCCGGGTGACGGATAGAAATGCCTTCACGCTCCACGGTGTTCCAGCCAGATGCGGCAGAATCGAGTAATACATCGACTAGGTGATCGTCTAGAAGATTGACTTCATCCACATATAAAATGCCGCGATTTGCTTTTGCTAGCAATCCAGGTTCAAATGCTTTAATCCCTTCAGAAAGCGCTTTTTCAATATCAATCGTGCCGCAAACCCGATCTTCAGTCGCACCCAAGGGCAAGTCCACCATTTGAACTTTCTTCTTGGCGATCGTAACCGTATTTCCCTGTTCAATGAACGCCCGTACCTCATCACCCATGATTTCAGGATCTGTCGGATGGCTATTAAACGGGTCATCCGCTACCACATCAATTTCAGGTAATAGGTCAGCCAACGCACGAATAGTTGTTGATTTGCCCGTACCCCGATCGCCCATAATCATCACACC
>JANXNM010000662.1 GCA_025354065.1 Synechococcales cyanobacterium 340R_concoct_173_sub
GTTGCCGTTGGGTCCGACGGGCTATGGTAATTCCCCTTATATGTGTTATTCAGCGATCGCGGGTAATCCTTTATTGATTAGTCTGGAAGTGCTGCATGAACAGGGATTATTGAGCGATGAACAGCTTAGTAATTATCCTGAATTTAATCAAGACCAAGTGGAATTCGATCGAGTTATTTTAACGCAATATCCGCTCTATCATCATGCTTGGAATAGGTTCCAAGAGATTTCATTAAGAACTCAACCTGATTTACAAGCTGCAACGGATCATTACCAACGTGAACTGCGAGACTACAAAGATCAGCAAGCTAAATTAAATAGCCTAACCGAATCTCACAGTATTGACTTCCCTCTAGATCCACCGATCGCTCCGATTATCCATTCATGGTTGTCCTTTGAAGAATTCTGTAAATCTAAAGCCCATTGGCTTGATGATTATGCATTGTTCATGGCATTGAAACAATTTCATGATGGTAAATGTTGGACCGAATGGGAATTGGATATTGCTTGGAGAAATCCTGATGCGATCGAGACTTGGACTAAAAAATTACAGCCTGAAATACAGTTTCAAAAATACTTGCAGTATGAATTTTTTAATCAATGGCGGGCATTAAAACAATATGCTAACGATCGAAATGTTCAAATCATTGGCGATATTCCGATTTATGTAGCCCATGACAGTGCCGATGTTTGGGGAAGTCCAAAGAATTTCCAAATTGACGACAAAACGGGAGCCGTCTCCCAAATGGCGGGTGTTCCACCCGATTATTTCAGTGAGACTGGACAGCTGTGGGGCAATCCGGTTTATAACTGGGACTATTTGCAGAAGACTGACTTTGCTTGGTGGATTCAGCGATTTGAGGCCATGTTGGAGCTAGTGGATTGGATTCGGGTGGATCACTTTAGGGGCTTTGAAGCTTATTGGTCGGTTCCCCATGGCGAAGAAACGGCCATCAATGGAACGTGGGTGAATGCGCCCGGTGATGAATTCTTTAAAACGTTGAAAGAGAAGATGGGTTCATTACGAATCTTGGCAGAAGATTTGGGGGTGATTACGCCGGATGTGGAAGCATTGCGCGATCGATATGATTTCCCTGGAATGAAGGTGCTACATTTTGCATTTGGTTCTGATTCGGGGAATATATTTCTACCCTTCAACTATCCCCGTAATTGTTTAGTTTATACGGGAACCCATGACAATGACACGACGGTGGGTTGGTTTGAGAAGTTGGGAGATTGGGAACGGGAGAATGTAATCGCTAGTATTGGATATGTTAGTCCGATGGGTATTCATTGGGATTTGATTCGGACCGCGTTGAATTCGGTGGCAAATCTATCGATATTTCCATTGCAAGATGTGTTGGGTTTGGGGACTGATGCACGAATGAATTTCCCTGGAATTGCCGAAGGGAATTGGGCGTGGCGATATAGAGGTGAGGCAATTTGGACCGATTGGATTCGCGATCGGTTGGGACATTTGACTGAACGATCGGGTCGATCGATTTAGACATAGATTCAAAGTTTCGATTAACAAACACATCTAATCTAGCAGTAAGATTTCGTATGTTTGTTAATCGATCAATACCATGCTCACATCGCGATCGTATATTCCCCCGTTTCCGTGAATGGCACTACTCGACCCATTGCCGCCACAAACTTTTTATCGGTTGCCGCTAATGACTCCGCCGAAATATTTTTCCATTCTTCCCGCGATCGCCACTG
>JANXNM010000692.1 GCA_025354065.1 Synechococcales cyanobacterium 340R_concoct_173_sub
CCCAATTTCATAACCATTCAATACAATGTCATAGGCTTGAGCGCGGGCAGTGGCTAGGTCGTGGGCATCTTCGGGGAATGGGGCCGTGAATGGATGGTGTAATGCTTCGAGGCGTTTTTCGTCAGTATTATATTCAAACATGGGGAATTCGACAACCCAGAGTAGATTGTTTTTGTTTGAATCAATTAAGTTCATTTCTTTAGCAACAAACTGACGAACCCGATCGAGCGTTTTGTTCACTGTGATTACGTCAGCAGCAGCAAATAGTAAGAGATCACCCGGTTTTGAACTAGTGCGTTCTAAAAGTTCTGTTTTTTGCGCATCCGTCAGATTATCTTTGATAGCTCCGATCGTATCAATTTCACCATTATCCCGAACACGAATATAGGCCAAGCCCTTTGCACCTGCTTCTGCGGCTTCGCGGAATATATCACCGCCCGGTTTGATTCGCACATTTGAAATTACATCATTCCCACCTGGAATCGGAAGAACTTTGATGATTCCACCTTTCGCCACGGTGTCAGAAAAGACTTTGAAACCGGAGTCTTTGAGCAAATCAGAGACATCAACAAGCTTTAAATCATAGCGAGTGTCCGGCTTGTCGCTGCCATATTGATCCATGGCTTCTGCATAGGTCAAACGTGGGAATGGACGAGCAATATCAATGTTCCTAACATCTTTGAAAATGTGACAAATAAGACGTTCATTTAGATCGAGAACTTCTTCTTGATCCATAAAACTCATTTCGATATCGAGCTGCGTGAATTCGGGTTGCCGATCGGCCCGCAAATCTTCATCTCGGAAGCATCTCGCCACTTGGTAATACCGATCGAACCCGGCAACCATTAACAATTGTTTGAACAATTGGGGAGATTGGGGCAATGCATACCATTCACCTGGATTTACGCGGGACGGGAGAACGTAATCGCGGGCACCTTCAGGGGTGGATTTGGTGAGAATTGGGGTTTCGACTTCCATGAAGTGTTCTTGGTCTTCAAGAAATCGGCGTGATGCTTTGATGATGTTGTGGCGCAATTGTAGGTTTTTGCTCATCCGATCGCGGCGCAAATCTAAGTAACGATATTTCAGGCGTAATTCTTCTTTGACGGTTTCGGTTTCAGAGCTGGAGACTTGGAAGGGGAGCTGTTTGCGGACAGCGCTGAGAATTTCTATTTCGTCGGCATATATTTCAATTTCGCCTGTGGGGAGTTTGGGATTCAGCGATTCCTCGGGACGTTGGCTAACCCGTCCGGTTACTTTAATCACGTATTCGTTGCGAATTCCTTCGGCGATCGGGTGGGACTGGGGCGTACGATCAGGATCGCTGACGATTTGGACTGTACCGTATTTGTCGCGCAGATCGAGGAAGATGACGAATCCATGATCCCGGCGGCGATCGACCCAACCGAAGAGGGTGACGGTTTCTCCGATGTTGGCTGCTCGAACCTGTCCGCAATAATGGCTACGCATATGACTAAATCTGGCTTCTGACTAAATTGAAAAC
>JANXNM010000739.1 GCA_025354065.1 Synechococcales cyanobacterium 340R_concoct_173_sub
AACTGTGAACAATTTCACCGCATCTATCTCGATGAACTCGGCGATGCGAGAGACTTACCCTTGGGTCTAGCATTAATAGCGTTGACAGTAGAGAAAAAGAAAAAAGCGAAAGACACAGCGCAATTTTTGGCAGACCGAACCAGAAAAGAGATTGCCGATCCCCAGACCAATCGCGCGATAATGGAAATGTTATCCACCATTTTGATTTACACGTTCAATACCCTAAGTCGTACAGAGGTTGAAAAAATGCTTGGAGTTGATATCACACTGCAACAGACCCGTTTTTATAAAGATGTCGAGGCTGAGGGTAAGGTAAAAGGCCAACGATCGATCCTATTGACTCAACTCGATCGCAAACTCGGTAAACTCCCCGCAAAAACCAAAAAAATGATCGCAGCTTTAGACCTAGCAAAACTCGAATCATTAGCGATCGCCCTTCTAGATTTTGGGACGATCGATGAGCTAGATGCTTGGCTGACACAGAAGTAAACCGATCGTATGGTTAAAAATGTAGCTGATTTCGCTTTATTTCTCTGTTTTATAGATTGTCATTGAATTTGAATCGGCGGGGACCACGTTCGCCACAGCTTCTGGTAACGCGCCTTGCATTTTACTTAACCAATCGGTCAGATTTTCCAATTGTTGCTCAGGTTTAAGAATCCCTAAACCGCGCACTGTAACCTTGCCAGATTGGTAAACAAAGCGTGAATGTAAATGATTAGGCAAGTTCTCCTTGAGCAATTTCCAACCGGGTTCTTCCATGGGAGTTTCTAGAGAAATGTGCTGTGTGCCTTCGGGTTTGATTCGAGAGAATCCCATTTTTTTGGCGATTTGTTTGAGTTCCATCACCCGCAAAATCTGCTGGGCCGCACTCGGAATCTGACCATACCGATCGACCCAATCCGCCGCAATTTCCATCAGTTCTTTTTTACTATTTGCCGCTGCAACCGCTCGATAGGCCGACATTTTTTGATCAGGATCTGTAATGAAATCAGCAGGGATAAAGGCCGTGAGATTAAGATCGATTTGCGTATCATCCACTTGAGGAATTTCCTGACCCCGAATTTCTTTAATCGCTTCGTCGAGCATTTCCATATAGAGATCAAATCCGATCGCATCCATTTGTCCTGATTGTTCAGCCCCCAAAAGATTCCCAACGCCCCGAATTTCCATATCCCGCATGGCCAATTGATAGCCCGAACCTAATTGAGTAAACTCTTGCAATGCCCGCAGCCGTTGACGCGCCGCTTCGGACAATTCGCGTTGTTTTGGATAAATGATCCAAGCATGAGCCTGAATGCCTGCACGACCGACTCGCCCACGAAGTTGATACAGTTGCGACAATCCAAAAAGCTGCGAATCTTCAATCACAATGGTATTCACACGCGGAATATCTAAACCTGATTCCACAATAGTCGTACAGACTAAAATATCAGCTTCTCCTTGACTGAAGGCCAGCATAGTTGATTCGAGTTCTGAATCTAGCATTTGACCATGGGCCATCGCGATTCTGGCGCTGGGAACCATTTCACGAATTCGCGTCGAGATTTCTTCAATGCCTTCCACACGCGGCACCACATAAAAAATCTGACCACCCCGATCGAGTTCTTGACGCAACGCCGATCGGATAATTTCGCTGTCGTAGGGAGAAAGGTGGGTCTTAATCGGTCTCCGAGATGGCGGTGGCGTAGTGATCAGGCTCATTTCACGAACGCCAGATAGCGACATATACAAGGTTCTCGGAATCGGTGTGGCGCTTAGGGTTAGTACATCAACCTGCGATCGGAGCGCTTTTATTTTTTCTTTTTGATTGACTCCGAAGCGTTGTTCTTCATCG
>JANXNM010000758.1 GCA_025354065.1 Synechococcales cyanobacterium 340R_concoct_173_sub
CAAGAACTGACCCAAGCCTTTGGCAAAAATGGCATTCAAGCGCTTCTAATTGAAAATATCTTGCCCCAGCTCGAAACCCTCACTAACCAAGTCCTCACGCGTCTTACCAACAATCAACTCCACGTCCAATTCGTCACCCAGCGCCGTACCGGAAAAGGCAAAACAGCCCAACCCAAATTTGCTGAAACCCTAGATATTTTGATCGCCGATGCCCACAGTACTCGGCCTTATGAAACCTATTCGGGCGGCGAAGCGTTTCGGATTAATTTTTCCATCCGCTTAGCGTTAGCCCGACTGCTGTCGCAACGATCGGGAACAGCGCTGCAAATGTTGATCGTCGATGAAGGGTTTGGCACTCAAGATCAAGAAGGCTGCGATCGCTTGATTGCGGCCATTAACGCGATTTCTTGTGATTTTGCTTGCATTCTCACTGTTACACACATGCCTTATTTCCGCGATGCATTCCAAGCACGCATAGAAATCGTCAAAACCCACGAAGGTTCACAAATTTCCATTTAAATTAAAGTTTCTGTAAATCTATTTATACTTCCACTGTTTAATAAGTAAATCTACTAATAGAATGCGCTTATGAAGTCAGTTTATCATTCTATTTTTCAGTAAACTCTATTATTCTACTTTAAATTATTATGCAATCTAAGCAAATATCGATAGTATCTATAGTATCACATCGTTCGTTAACTGCGGCTGGGTGCGAGCAAATTTTGGTGACATGGAACAATACCGCAGATTATCCCATTCCCGATCGCTGTATTCATGAATATATTGAGGATCAAGTTTTACAAACCCCCGATGCGATCGCCCTCATTTCCACAGATGATAACGGGATAATTCATCAACTTACCTATGGTGAATTAAATGAAAAATTAAATCAATTAGCTCATTATTTACGATCGTTAGGAATTAGCTCAGAACCCACATTAACTACTCCAATTGTCGCCGTTTGTATTGAACGATCGCCTCAACTAATTGTTGCATTTCTCGGTATTTTAAAAGCAGGTGCAGCCCATCTCTCCCTTGATCCACTTGAACCAGATCATCGTCGGGTCTACAAACTTGAAGATTCAAACGCCTCATTTCTTTTGACTCAAGATAGTCTATTTAATTCTGTTGTACCGGAAAGCTTTTCAGGCGGTGTATTGTGTATGGATCGAGACTGGTCCACAATTTCAATGTCACCTCCAGAGAATCTTCCAACTCACAATAATGCCCAAAGCCTCGCCTACGTCATCTATACCTCCGGCTCCACGGGAAATCCAAAAGGCGTAATGATCCGACATCAAGGCTTATCAAATCATAGTTTTGGTATACGAAATCTGTTTGCATTGAGTTCAGACGATCGGGCATTGCAGTTTTCTAGTATGAGCTTTGATATTATTATTGAAGAAATCTATCCCACCTTAATTAGTGGTGCAGCATTAGTATTACGATCGGCCACAATCACCTCATCCATTAAGCAATTCATTTCGTTTGTTAATACCCATCAGATCAGCATTCTGAATTTACCCACCGCCTTTTGGCATGAACTCGTCATCGGCATGACCACACTGAATCTCAGCCTTGCGCCCACATTGCGGCTAGTGATTACGGGCGGTGAAAAAGCATCCAAACAACTCTATCAACAATGGTGTGAACGCGTTCGGCCAGACGTTCGCTGGATTAATTCCTACGGGCCAACCGAAGCAACCGTCAGTGCAACCATGTATGAACCCGCCGCCGAAGGATTCCAATGGGATCAACCTGAGATCCCGATTGGTCGGCCCAATTCAAATGTCCAAATCTATATTCTAGATTCCGATCGGAATCCTGTTCCTATTGGTGTTTCAGGTGAACTGTATATTGGCGGAGCGGGAGTGGGCGCTGGATATATCAATCGTCCTGAGCAAACCGCTGAAAAGTTTATTCCAAATCCATTTTCTAATTGCCCGACCGATCGTCTCTACAGCACGGGTGATATTGTTCGTTATCGTCCTGACGGCGCGATTGAATTTGTCGGGCGGCGCGATTTTCAAGTTAAGATCCGAGGCTTTCGGGTTGAACTAGGGGAAATTGAACAAGCGATCGAATCTCATCCTGACATTCAACAAGCGATCGTGATTGCTGTAGAAGGCACCAATGGCCAAAAAAACTTAGCAGCGTATTACATTCTTCGATCGGCCTTAAGCGTTGATGATTTACGAGTATTTATCCGCACGAAAGTCCCGGATTATATGGTGCCGATGTTCTTCACCTCCATGGACCTATTCCCACTTACCACAAATGGCAAAGTCGATCGCGCAGCATTACCTCAGCCAAAAAATGAACTCAGAGCAAATCCTTCTAACTTCGTTGCTCCAAGTACCGCCACGGAGATTCAATTGGTCGAAATTTGGCAGAAGTTCCTAGGCATTTCCAATATCAGTATCACCGATAATATTTTTGATCTTGGAGCTTATTCTCTTTTGATTCTACGAATGATGGCTGAACTAGAATCTACCTTTAAAAAAGCGCTCCCTATTAATATTCTATTTGAAGCCCCAACCATTCAAAAACTGGCTCCCTTACTGTGCAACAGTGACCCGATCGTCGATCGCCCTAAAGCAATTCCCTTTCTAGAACGGGGTAGTAAATCGCCTATTTTCTGTATGCCCGGTGCCCGAAACAATTTGCTTTTTGTTCATAATCTTGTCAAACATTGGGGCGATCGGCAACATCCGATCTATGGTCTACAAGAACCCCTAAAAGAAGACTCCCGACCACTTCCAACCACCATTCAAGACTGTGCTGCTTATTACATTGAGCAAATTCGATCGGTACAACCGGAGGGACCCTACTATCTAGTTGGCTATTCAATTGGTGGATTGATGGCCTATGAAATGGCTCAGCAATTAGTAGCCCAAGGTCAGGAAATTGCCCTCCTTGCTCTTCTCGACCCCACACCGCCTTATGGCTCGATCGGATTACGCCGTCTGGTCAAAACACTACCCAGAAATCACTACCTAATTCTCGCCATTCAAGTAATTTTACTAAAGCTTCTCACTATCCAAGATATCTACAGTCTGAAGCTAAGTCAGGTTCCGTTCTACCGAATTCCCAAATATCTGGTTAATGAATGGAGAAGCTGGTCGCAAACAGAAGAGTTCGATCGGTTTCGGTCACTATTTCTAGACAAGGCCAGGATTTCAGATAGAAACTCTAACCGATCTGCTACATCAGAAAAAGCAGAATCAGATGAATTCATCGAGACTAATCAAATGGTCATGAGATACGATCGAGCAAATTTATACTATTTACCAAAGCCATACGAGGGAGTGATTAAATTTTTCTATTCTGAAGAATGGGAGATTGACCAGATAACCTCGAAACTCTGGAAACGTCTGAGTAAAGACGATCGACATTTGCTTTCAGGTGGGCACAGAACCTTCTATGACATCAATGCTGAAACAATTGTGAAACAGATGATCCCATTGGGAAATCATGTAGACCAATAGTCATTTTATTTGAATGTATAATTCAAAGCTCTCGGTCTAAATCAATAACGTAATCGCCCAGTAATTCATAGCCAGCGATTTACCTATTACTTCTTACCCGATAGCTTTGAATTATGACCATGCCAGGCTCTATCGGTTTATAGCCAAACCCTGGCGATCGGAAGATCTGACCTTGACGGTAAAGAAAGCTCTTGATTCCTACGAGTGCGATAGATTCTCAGTCAGCTTAAGGCTAATTTTCTCCATGCGGATTTCCACGATTTACGGACTCCTATAGGTTGAGTCCCTCGTCTAGTCGTAAGATAGTATAAATTACTGTTAAGAATTATGATGAACATTACCTGGTTAATTGTCCTAGGCGCGTCGGGGTTAGCGGCGATTTATTTACTCAGTCCTCGTCAGTACCAATCTGGCGAGTCGGTTGCGACGGCCTACGATGAGTGGACAGAGGATGGGATTTTAGAATTTTATTGGGGCGAGCATATTCACCTTGGGCACTATGGTAATCCGGTGGGCCGTAAGGACTTTTTGGCGGCGAAGTCAGATTTTGTCCATGAGATGGTGAAGTGGGGCGGGCTAGATCAGTTGGCGGCGGGCACGACGGTGTTGGATGTTGGCTGTGGGATTGGTGGAAGCAGTCGAATTTTGGCGCGGGAATATGGGTTTGCGGTGACGGGAATTACGATTAGTCCGGGACAGGTCAAAAGAGCCACGGAGTTGACTCCACCGGGGGTGACGGCGAAGTTTCAGCGGGATGATGCGATGAATTTGTCCTTTGCGGATGGCAGTTTTGATGTGGTGTGGTGCATTGAGGCGGGTCCACATATGCCGGATAAGCTCGGGTTTGC
>JANXNM010000766.1 GCA_025354065.1 Synechococcales cyanobacterium 340R_concoct_173_sub
TTACACTCCACTAAAATGGTACATCGTCATCCTCGTCATCTTCGAGATCTTCCAAAGCATCATTGGCTATGATTTGTGCGTCTAAAGCGTCACTGCCCATAATTTGCTCGATCGTGCGTACTAATGCTTCTGGTTCTTCAACCACATCGATTTCATCATCTAGTGTGACAATTTTTCCATCAAATGCCATGGCTAGACTTTTGGTGGCTTTAGTCAATTCATCGACTTCCCAGGATTCCGCATTACCATCTATCTCCTTGGGCGCATGATCATAGATCATAGGTGCAGGAGCTAGTTTTGGCGTGGCTTGGTGCGTGGCTTGGCGTGTGATGGGGATTACGTTTTGAGGCAGAATAGGCAGCGTGGGGATGGTCGGTTCAACCAGCAGGGGCTGAACCTTAGGGGCTTTTCCCTCCGGTCCCTTCCCTTCAGTGACGATGAATGTCATTTTCACGCCGCCCTTTAAGGTTTTGGCGCAGGCTTTGCCGAGTTGAGCCGATCGGGCCTTGACAATCGCTAAACTCGATTTTTGGAAAATACCAATTTTAATTTCTTTGCCATTCAATTCTGCAATATGACAATTGGTACTCAAGATTGCACGGGCTGGAATTTCTTCAATGTTAGAAAGAATTTCCTGCCAAAGTGCAACCAAATCTCGAAGACCATCGGGCGGGGTTTCTGGTGGAGTTTCGATCGGTGCAATTTTGGGTGGTAGTTCAGGTTGAGTTTGGTATTGGGGGGTGGACTGTTGTACTCGGGGTTGTGCGATCGGTTGTGCGATCGGTTGTGCTGTGGGTATGGCTTGCGATTGGGCTATGGTTGGAACCCGATCAATATTGGTCGGTGTTACGACTGAACCTAATGCGCTGGGCAGTAATCCCATTAATGTTATTTCTAACCAAAGTCTAGGCTGAGTTGTATGTTTGATTTGAACTTCTGCGGAACGTAAATGCTGTTGACCTTTTAATATCCAAGCAATTTCTGCACCTTTTGCAAATGTGGTCATTTGTGCCCAAGTGGGTGGGGTGATTGCAGCTAGATCATTACGAGTTGGGGCGGTTTTTGCAATTAATAAATCACGATAG
>JANXNM010000771.1 GCA_025354065.1 Synechococcales cyanobacterium 340R_concoct_173_sub
AACTGTCCGGGCAATCGTCTAAACTTTTGATTCTATATAACTATGCTTATTAAGAATCGGATTTACAACCCTTGCCTAGACTAGGTTCTAAAAAATAATTACTCCAAGTTTTTAGCCATAACTGTTTTTTAGAATTCAAAACGACCGTTAAGACTTAATTCTAGACCATGAGACTAATTGCGATCGGAGTATATAGCAGCGTGAGACTTTGAGACTGATTTAATCAGTGGTAGGTTAGCGACAACAAATCCACCGGACATCCACCGGGCACCCACCGAATTTACTCACCGGACACTCACCGGAGTCACCCGCCATGGAAGATCAAGGAACTTACGAAATAGACTCTATACCTTTGTCGAGTCTTGCCGATCGCTACAAAGTCGGACGCACCGCAATGTACGATCGCCTTAAAGCCCTGGGCATCGAACCGGAAAAGCGGGGCCGATTGGCCTATATTTCAGGGGTACAACTTCACCAGATGGACGAGCTTGATACCAGGCTTAAAGCTGGTGAATTGATGCCCAAACCGACCGCCGAACATGACCGCCAAACGTCTCTAGAGTATTCACCGAACTTGTCCACCAAACACTCACCGGACTCAACAGCCCTAGCCCCTAGCACTGATTCGGCTTTGTTAACGATCGCCTCGATGCTCCAATCCCTCAAAGAACCGACCGATCCAATGGCCAACTATCGCGCCCTTCAAAGTGCCGTAGATAATGGCTGGCTGCTTCCCACCAGCAAGGTTAGGGAACTGGTCGGAGTGAAACCACATGGGGCAGAATTCGATCGGCTTGGATTCCGCTTTATCCGATCGGCTCGTCGCACTGAGTGGAAGGTTACGATCGCGCCGCGCTGACTGGGAGATACGGCGATCGGGGAATGCCGACAATACTTAAAGTCTCTTGACTCAAGTCTCAACTAATCCGATCGCATCCTCAACGCAACCTCCGGCGCTCATCAAGTGGGTGCTTTTTTATGGGTCACGCCGCGATCGTCCATTCCGCCAGCTCTTCTGGAGTGGGAATGTACTCAAACTCGAAGATTTCGACTTCATCCGTCGCCACAATTGGGGTGGAATCTCCGCCATTTAACGGGTCTAGAACGCCCATAGTCACGATTTTTCTATCTGGTTTTAGTACAGGAAAATCGTGACTATCGGACGTAGAACCCTTATCGTGTATAGGTTCCATGGCTTCCCACTTCACCGCCAATGCTGCTTCTACTAGACTGCGATCGTCTGGATTTCGATCAACAGCTTTGTAGAATCGGACCTGTTCACCACTGCCCCCAACTTTGCGAGAAACGACTTGCTTATATTCCAGTCGCCGGAGAATCCAGCCGACCATTGCAATGCCCGAATGAGATTCATCAAACGCTGCTGCGTAACCACAGACCCGCCGCAATTGGTGGCGATTTTGAATGCAGTTCGATCGTAAAGTCTGAACTTCTGGGGTGTCGTCTGAGTACTCGTCCAGCGCTATGACTTCCAGAATTCCAGTGTTAGCTAAAGTCTGAACTTTTAGTGCCTCTCGCTTAAGGGTCGGTGCCCAAACAATTCCCCGGCCTATGTGACCCTTCCAGCAAGCCCGATCGATTTGTTGGGCGACCGCTGGATTTTTCAGCATCCAGAATTGGGTGAGGTCTCCCAATCCCTTGCCCCGGCGATCGATTATTAACCGCCCCGCCCGTTCAGGGTCGTCTAGGTCTAAGCCGGGGTAGCTTTCAAGAGTGATTGTTTTTTGTGCGCTGTAAATTTGCTCACGGGTGCCATTACCCGATCGTAAGGTCTCGTGAGCTTCATCGGGTGTTGTGACCGCCGCCGCCGCGAACATTTGGCGATTGCGATCGGCGATCGTTGCCTTGGCAGATTTCCAGAGGTCGCGGAATTCTGAAGAGATGGTCACCTCATCGTGAGTAACGTTGTGTCCTTCTGCCTTGAGTCGGTCCTCAATATTTTTATTTAGAGATCCCTTATCAGAGTTCAAGCGTACTAGGTCTTTTGCTGCAAACTTCGATAGGATTTTAGGCAAGTCATCTTTACAGATGTCATTAAGGGCTGTTCTTTCTTCTGGGGTCAAGGATTCATTGACTTTCGCAATGATGAATCCTTGACCAGCGTTAAGTCTCCATGATTTCAGAATGCGATCGGGGTCGGGGCTAATATCATCGCGATAATCAGCCGCCCGGTCAGTGGCGCTAACAATTCGAGGGATAAATTTGTTGCGGGGACGGGCTAGACGTTGCAGAACACCCTCAGAGGTTCCAGTCGGGGCGTAGTCGAGAGCCTCATCAAAGTGTGTGTTATCGATCGAGATGCCTGTCTCACAGGTCGGAGAAAGGCCGATCGCGTTGTATCCCAGCGTTCGAGCTTGTTCGATCGCCTCTTCTGGATTCTCTCGAATGTGCAGGATGATTTTCTGGTCTGGGGTCGCATCTTGACCCGCTTTCTGTGCGGCTGCGAGGGTGAAACGATCGATCCGAAGTAGCTTAAAGCCTTGGCCTGTGAGCACTACATCCAAATGTTCTAGCCATTGTTGCCCCGAAGCCGTGACTAGGGTAAATTTGCCAGACTGCAAAGCTTCCAGAACAGTTTGACCCGTCCCTATGCCCAAAATAATTGGATGATTTGACGGGGTTCCTTTTTTGGAAAGTACCGATCGGATTTTGACCTTCCATGGTTCGCCCTGGTATTTGTTTTCGACGAGGGTAAGTGGAAAGTTTTGGCCAGTGATTTCCTTGATTAAGTTAATTGGGAATGATGTCAGGTTTGCTTGAAGTCCTATGATGTAGCCTTTTCCTTCACCAATGCGACGCAGCAACCGCGCGAAATTCATACCTGTCTTAGGTTGTGACTTCATCATGTCCAGCCAGTGCGACATGATGAAGCCCAGCTCATCCAACATCACTAGGACCGATCGCCCTTCATCCATTGCCTTGTGGAATGCTTCTATTCGTTGGTCTTCAGAATTGAGACAGTGCGAGAGCGATGGGGCACCATTCCACCCGCCTGAGTTGTGATCCATATCGTGTTTATGCGTAATCTTGATCCGGCCTTTTGAATTTATTCGGTTGGTGGTTTGAATTAGCAGATTGTTTCTGTAGCCAACTAGATCCGCTAGGCCGTCTGGGTGCCGTTGGAAAAATTGATATAGCAGGTCTTCGAGTATTTCAGTCTTACCGGATCCGGTTGGACTGCTCACCGCCAAAAAACCTGGCTGGAATGGTAGGGCAATTTTGGGGAGATATCGCTGATTTAAGACGATCGAAGGTTTTTGAGTAAGCGTAAAGAATTCCTGGTACTTCCTTGCTTCAAATTGCTTCCAGGTCAAAAGTCGGATTGATTCTTTCCCGGTCAATTCGTCGCAGTCGGGATCCGATTTAGAAAACTGTCCCCACCATGCGACCTGTAACGATGGCACCAATTCATAGAGCGATCGATACGACTGCGTAACGTTTGGATTCACCACTGCCCCGCCGTCTGGGTAGAGCGTGGTCGATGTTGCGCCAGGGAATGCCGATAGAATCCGTAATAAGGCCGCATCCTGGAACCGACCACCCGCCGCGCCGATCCAAATTTGTTGAGTATCCGATCGCCACGCTTTTAATCCAGCAACGAGAGGCTTTAAAAATCCTTCAGAGAGACAAAGTTGGTAGGGTTTGGTGCTGTCAAACTGAGGCGAAACCCATACAGCTAGGGGATTCTGATTTGTCTCTGGTAGATGGGTTTTCCCGGCTAGAAGCCACCGATATTTGGGATTGCGATCGTCTTTTGCCAGTTGACCCCCAACGATGAACCCGGTTAGTGGGTCGATCGCCCCGATGCCATAACCGCCCCACTCTTGCCATAACCACCCACGGGATAGACAATCATCGATCTCAGATTGGGTTAAG
>JANXNM010000834.1 GCA_025354065.1 Synechococcales cyanobacterium 340R_concoct_173_sub
GTTGAAATTATCATCACTCACCATAATCAGGCTTTGCGACCCATCTGGCAAGCGTGGCCCGATCGTCATTCCCTCCAGATTATCTAAGGTAATATCCAACGTACTCAAATCTGCTACCAATTCTTTTTGGGCTGGCTTCACAACCGTATCTAACCCTTGAATACTCGGTAACATAGAAGTATCTTTTGAGCCAGCAAAAACAGTTTGGAATAATTTGATTTTAAATCCTGCTAATCCAAAACTTCGTTCTAAACTCAGAAATCTCCCAGAACCATCCAACGAGATCATTTCAGTCAATCCAAATTTCTCACCGCCAATAGGTTTGTCTTCTAATGCATATAAATATTCAGCAATCAAATCAATACGCCGATCTTGAATTGAATAGTGCATGAACCGAACCCGATCGCCTTCAATTGATTCTGGATCAGGATTTTTATCTTGTTCTAATGCATTCTCGGCAGCAGTAAACACACGATAGGGTTCAGTAGCTCCCATACGAGCAGCATTTGCATTCAAGGTTAGGGATTCAAATGCCATATTGTTTTGAACTCCTCGACGATTGCCTTTATCATCAGTTCCGGGAATATATTGACCTGGAATTCGCAACGATCGTAACAATTTCCCCGTTTTAATATCATGTTCTTGAATGAACGGCGGAATACCATCGATTGCTGCTCCTTCACTGGCAATCCACACCGTCCCTTGTGGGGTTATTGCAATTCCTTCCGGATCAATGGTGCCTTTTTCGTATACATTACCTGCCGCATTTTTCAGCGTCGTGACACCCGTAAATTTTGTTTCGATCGGTTTGCCGCTAGCATCCAAATTTAGCTTAAGCTGATAAAACCGAGCAGGAGCCTTAGTACTACGATCGTCCGACACCGCATAAAAAACATCATCTTTCGGACTATACGTAATCCCCGACAGTCCACCGACCGGAGTTTTATCCACCTCCAATGTCCTAGGTACTACAATCTCACCTAAGAACTCCAGCGTAATGTCTTGAAAAAGCCTATCCTCGGCCTTCACTTGGGGCAGCGAACAAGCACTAAGACTTAAACTTACGATCGCACTCAACACCAGCACAATCCATTGACGAACTGTCATGCGCATTCCTCTCCGGCGGCAGGTTGGATATCATGAACAATAATACCGGATAGCCATTTACTTTGGCTGTTACGAATTTCCACTAGGGTGACGTTGTGCCAAAATGCTTCGATTAATGCGTCGCGATTTATTCTTGAATTTCAAAAGTCTGTATCATAGGGAAGTCGGGTTGAAGCAATAGTGGATCCGGGCTGTAAAAAAAGTCGAAGCATAAGCGATAACCTGTTTTTCGCACCAAAAAATCATTAATAGAAATACTTTGATGCTTAGCTTCGCTAACAATCGCTGGATAATCTAACCCAAGAGCGTCACAGAGTTCACGATCGCTGAGTCCTTCCGATAACATGAGATATGACCTCTAAAACGAGCATAGATTTCTGAATTCAACTTTTGATAAGCCTTCTCAATTGAGCCAAGACTATATGTCAACCCCACAAAAAATAGATGATCCTAGTGATGCTGAGGTTAAAAATATTTCAAAAGTTATTCAGGAATTGGATTCTCAAAGTGAGGACGTTTACGCGTCACAATTTTAAAATCTCGACAACCGATCGATTCCTCTGTCAATGCATCACAAGGTCGCACACTACATTTAAGATTGTAGTCACCCGTAAAGTAAGTACAGCGAGAACAAGGAACTTGGTGCATTCGGCGCAATTGCTTCCAACCTTTGACAAAAGTAATTCCCAAACTATAAACAAAGTTCAGAACCAAACCCCAAGCAATAAAACTCAAAATAGTTGTCATGAGATTAATGCCCTTGAAAGGACCAAATATAGACATACCTTAGACTAAAATGAGAATAACTGTCAATAAATTTAGATAAAAGGTATGAATTAAATGGTTAGCACCTTACCAATTCCTAAACAATTCATCCCAGATGCCTAGGTTTCTGCGACTTGGGAAGAGTTTTAGTAGCATCCGAAGATTCAGAACAAACCCAAGCTTGATGTTATTACGACTTAGGCTTAATGAGGATTAAGATGATGCCTACTGGATCCGCTCATAGACAAGATAATGCATTACTTGCGACTACGATCGGTTTTTATGGCGCAATGAAGAATTTTTCATTTGTCTCGTTTGTTAACGGTAGTTTTCGGAAATCTGGAGAACGAGAATGTCAGCCGGATTTAGTCTATTACATTGGTTCTGAAGTTCAACGTCCTACCAAGAACAATCAGCCTGTTGATGTTGAAGTTTGGGGCGCACTAACGTTCGATCGAAATCTCGTCAATGTCGCTGAGTGATGAAATAGGCAGCAAGCATCTACTGTATGAACGGTTGGGAGTGCGCGAGTATTGGGTTGTAAATGTTAAGGCTGCAAAGATCATTGCATTTGAAGTTGCGAATGGTAGCAATCGTCAGATTCAGACTTCCTTGGTATTGCCAGGATTGCCCATGGATCTTGTAGAAGAGGCGTTACAGCGGAGTCAGACTGATGATAATGGATCTGTGCGTCGTTGGTTAATTCAGCAATTTAGTACTATTTAGTACTTTAGGAAGGAGAATTTTATACTATTCGGCTTCTCGGGTTCCGTGGAACGCACGATCCTCAATAATGCTATAGTGACAACGATATTGGTTCTAGTTGGGAAGCAGCCACTAGAGGAAACGGGGAAAGTTTGGTGAAAATCCATCGCTGTCCCGCAACTGTGAAAGGAAGTCGATCGCTTCCTAAGCCAGGATGCCCGC
>JANXNM010000836.1 GCA_025354065.1 Synechococcales cyanobacterium 340R_concoct_173_sub
GTCAGCTTCAGGCAGCTCATTTGCGCCCGCTTCAACCATGATGACGCCTTCTTTAGTCCCAGCAACCACTAGATCTAAGTCACCTGCCAAAATTTCAGCGTAGGTCGGGTTCAGAATGAAATCATCTCCCACTAAACCAACCCGAACCGCTGCCATCGGTCCATTAAACGGAATCTTAGCGAGCAAGGTGGCGATCGATGCCCCTGTAACCGCCAAGACATCGGGTGGAACTTTTTCATCCATAGACAATGTAGTCGCAACAATCTGAAGATCGTCGCGCATCCATCCAGGGAACAATGGGCGCATGGGCCGATCGATCAATCGCCCTGTCAAAATTGCTTTTTCGGGGGGCCGGGACTCACGGCGTTGAAAGCTACCGGGAATGCGACCTGCTGCGTACATACGTTCTTCGTAATCAACCGTCAGCGGCAGAAAATCGATTCCAGGACGACCTTTCGCACGGGTGGCGGTCACAAGGACTGAAGTATCACCCGACTCGATTAGGACTGATCCCCCAGCTTGAGGGGCGAGAAGTCCAATTTTAAGCCGAATCTCCCGACCGTCGAAAGATATAGACTTTACAATTTCTTCCATGTAGCGCGCTACCTTTTCTCTCTCTTTTTGTTCTGAGGCAATCGTAACACTTACTACATACATAGGACACATACATAGGAATCGCAGATCTCCCCGAACAATGTCCTTCGATTCTAAGGGGCAAGCCCAATTATGACGGACCAAAATACCGATCGGCGACGGAGAGGATCGCAGATCTCACGATACAGGTATTGGGCGAGGATTATGATTTTCCGATAGAGTGGGGTGGAGAGAAACACAGAATACCTAAAAATCCATGAATTTATTGCAAACTGACGTGCCTAATTTTCTAGACGCTCAGAATTCGCCTCAAGCCGTTAAGTTACCCGATCTTCTGGCTCCAGCGGGAAATTGGGAATGTGCAAAAGCTGCGGTGGCCAATGGCGCGGATGCAATTTATTTTGGACTCGATCGCTTTAATGCTCGAATGCGATCGCAGAATTTTACCGAGGCTGATTTACCTGACCTGATGGCGTTTTTGCATCAGCGTGGAGTAAAAGGCTATGTGACTTTAAATACACTAATTTTTCAAGATGAATTGATTGAAGCGGCCCAATATATTCGGAGTGTGATTGCGGCGGGTGTGGATGCTGCGATCGTTCAAGACGTGGGAATTTGCAATTTAATTAGACATATTTCACCCGACTTTCCAATTCACGGATCAACTCAAATGACCGTTACTACAGCGGCGGGAGTTGAATTTGCGGCAGAATTAGGGTGTCAGCTAGTTGTCTTAGCGCGGGAATGCTCGATCGCAGAAATTAATAAAATTCAATCTCAAATCAAAACAACCTGTGAATTGCCCTTAGAAGTCTTTGTCCATGGGGCGCTATGTGTGGCCTATTCTGGACAATGTTTGACCAGTGAATCCTTGGGAGGAAGATCGGCCAATCGGGGGGAATGTGCCCAGGCTTGTAGAATGCCCTATGAATTGATTTGTGATGGTGAAGAAGTGGAGTTGGGCGATCGGCGATATTTGTTGAGTCCGCAGGATTTGTCGGGATTGGAAGTATTACCGGAGTTGATTCAATCGGGAGTAACTTGTTTAAAAATTGAAGGCCGATTGAAAGCGCCGGAATATGTGGCAAATGTAACGCGGGTCTATCGTCAGGCGATCGATCGGGTGGCTGAATCTATGGGTTTGAATAAAGAGGGTTTGAATAAAGAATTTAAAGTGAGTTCGGACGATCGCTATGATCTCGAAATGGCCTTTTCCCGTGGATTGTATACGGGTTGGTTTAATGGCATTAACAATCAAGAACTCGCCCATGCAAGATATGGCAAAAAGCGCGGGGTTCTATTGGGCGATGTGTTGGCGGTACAATTGGATAAATTTAGTAATGTGCAGGTAGTATTGCGAACCCAGGCTCCTGTAAAACCGGGCGATGGGATTGTCTTTGATGCGGGTCGTCCAGATGAAAAGGAAGAAGGCGGGCGGGTTTATACGGTGGATTTACGACGGAGCGAAACCTATTTGACCTTTGGACGTGGGGCAATGGAATTAGAACGGATTCATGTGGGCGATCGGATTTGGAAAACCAGTGATCATGAACTTGAAAAACGCGTTCGACAAACCTATGAGTCGGATAATTTGCATCAGCGACCTTTGAACCTAGAAATTCATGGAGCCATTGGTGAATCATTGGTTGCGATCGCCCGTGATGCCATGGGGAATGTGGTGCAGGCAGAATCAACAATGGCTTGTATTGAAGCCCATTCAAAACCACTCGATAGCGATCGATTACGCGATCAATTGGGTCGCTTGGGAAATACATCGTTTGTGTTGGGTGAATTGGTCAATCATATTACGGATCTCGTTATGGTGCCCGTGAGTGAATTGAATCGAATTCGTCGGGAATTGGTTGAGAAACTGGAAGAAGTCCGATCGCAGCCCAAACATTGGCAATTGAATGGAAATGCAATTGTTAAAGATCTGTTGCCGACAATGCCAGAGTCTTCAACCGAAACCACACCCAATTTAATTGTTCTGGTTCGTGAATTAGATCAAGTTGATGCGGCCTTAAAGCTCGGTGTCCGCACTATTTATTGTGAATTTGAAGATCCCCGTGAATATAGGGATGCCGTCAAACTCGTTCGTCAAGCCGCCCACGCCCCAGAAATTTACGTCGCACCGCCTCGCATTGTTAAATCCGGTGAAGATTGGATTTTGGAGCAGGTGACTAAATGTCAGGCTGATGGCTACTTGGTCCGAAATTATGATCATTTAAAGTATTTCGGTGATGCTGAAAGAATGGCAGCCTTAGGAACTCCAAAGCTGATTGGTGATTTTTCATTAAATATTGCAAACGCGCTCACAGCGAAATACTTTAAACAAATCTCCAACCTTCAACGATTAACGGCATCCTACGATTTAAATATTCATCAATTGGATGCACTCCTAGCCAGCACGCCGCCCGAATGGTTTGAAATCACATTGCACCAGCATATGCCGATGTTCCATATGGAGCATTGTGTATTTTGTGCTTTTCTATCGGAAGGGACAGATTATACTAATTGTGGACGGCCTTGCGATCGACATTCGGTGACATTGCGCGATCGGACAGGCACGGAACATATTCTGAAGGCTGATGCTGGATGTCGCAATACGGTGTTCAATGGCGTTGTTCAAACAGGCGGAGAACATGCCAAACAATTAATTAATCGCGGGGTTAAGAATTTCCGCATCGAATTTGTGAATGAAACACCCCATGAATTGCATCAAGTAGTACGCTGCTATCAACAACTATTGAATGGTGATATTACGGGTGGAGATTTGTGGCGATCGCTTCAGGCTCAGAACCCAACACAGCGGCAACTTGGAGTGACGAGAGGGACAATTTCAGGCTGATTGTTGAGGCTAAATTGTTTAAAGTGATTACATAAGTCCGATCGTCCATCATTTATGCAAGTTACACTGGAATGAGTAAGACCTAATTTAATTTTCAACTTCAACACCTAAGGGCGAATTACCGGATGATCGAACTTCATTGTCACACCACATTTTCAGATGGGACACTTTCGCCCAAACGCTTAGTCGAATCTGCCTTAATGGCCGATGTTCAAGCCTTGGCAATTACGGATCATGACACCATGTCGGGCTGGGATGAAGCAAAACAAGCGGCTGTAGAGTTTGCAAATGTCTACGATCGTCATCTTGAAATTGTTCCCGGACTCGAACTCAGTACTGTACATAATGATAAATCTCTTCACATACTCGGCTTCTATCCCGACAAAAACAAACTCGCGGCCCCACTTCAAGAACGTCTCGAAGGTCGAAAACGTCGGGCGCAAGCGATGGTCGATAAACTGGACGCACTAGGGTATCCGATCGAACTCCCGGAAATGGGCGAGGGCATGGCTCCCGGTCGTCCTCACATTGCGCGGGCGCTCACGGATGCGGGTCATGTCAAAGATGTGCGCGAGGCGTTCGATCGGCTATTGGGCGAAGGCAAACCCGCCTGTGTGGAATACGAGAAATTCTCCAGCATTGATGGCATTGAATTGTTATTAGATTGTGATGCGATTCCGGTGTGGGCGCACCCATTTCTGTTTCGAGGGGGTGAATTAGAAATTGTACTGCCCAAACTATTGGCCGCTGGACTCAAAGGCATTGAAGTCTATCACCCAAGTCATACCGACTATCAAATGGAAAAGCTTAAGGGCTTGTGCGATCGGCATGGCTTACTGATGACAGGCGGCAGCGACTACCACGGTCCTGGAGCCGGACATCATGCCGGATTGAATAGTCAGCATGTGCCGATGGAACTTCTTGATATATTAAAACTAGCTAAAGTTTAAACCCATTGAGATTGTATTGGAGAATTCGATAGTCTCCGATCGAGTAAATTTTGATTGAGCAAGGTTTAATCGATCGGTTACGCCAATCAATCAAGCCTTCACGGGCTTTTGAAACACCAACACATGTTGCTTGGGCAAAACGCGCTTACTTTCTAGAAACTTAAATCCCATCGCTTCCACTTCAGCCCGTGCTTGGGTCTGGGTCATCTTATGGCGAGGTTTGATTGCAACTAAAGGATTCTCACCTTTGTACTCAAGCAATACGACTTTTCCACCGGGCTTCAATGCTGTAAAAATCGACTGCATCATTTCCTTGGGATAGGTGAATTCATGATATGCATCCACCATAATGGCCCAATCGATCGCATCACTCGGCAAGTTAACCGATGTCTCCTCACTTTTCACGGTTTCGACATTCGTAATACCATTTTTTAATTGACGTTCTTTTAACATGTCAAGCATTTCAGATTGAATATCAACCGCAAAGACTTTCTCAACATTTGGCGCAATCAAAAAAGACATATAGCCAATTCCAGCCCCAATATCCGCCACCGTATCCGTCGGCAAAAACTTCAAGGCTTCGATCGCTTTCTCCGGCTTTTCTTCCGCACCGCGCCCAGGACGATCTAACCAATCAGAGCCATCTTTGCCCAAAATTTGCGAAATCTCACGGCCAAAATAACACTTACCAATGCCATCAAATGAACCCCGATCGCATTCACTATAAACCGCATATTGTTGAACAGCATTGGCTGCAAAAGATGGCGTAAACCAAAGGAAAACAGCGAGACTAACGGCACTTAAAAAACGAAGAAATGACATGATAATTTGGGGAAATAAATGAACTAAGAGGACGTTTGAAAAGATTTCGTTGGTACCAAAAGACCCGACTCCCTTCGCCCTCTTGAAAAGGGGGAACCAGAATTCAATTCATAGTTTCCCTGACCAAGGGGAATTTAGGTGGATCGAGTTTCTAGGGCTTAGGAACTGTTTCAGAATCTACTGCGTCTGAAGTTGGCTCAGCAAAGGTCTCTAAAATTGCGATCGATTCTGTCTCCGATGATAAGAAAAACTGGCGAACTATCTCGCGTTGGTTAATCAAATAAATACTAACCAATGTTAAGAATACGCCAAACCATTGAAACGTCTCCAGAGTTTCATCTAAAAAGAAATTTCCAAACATCAACGCAAAAACAGGCGTTAAGAATGTCAACGAACTCAGACTTGTTAAATTACCTCGGGACGCGAAATAAAAGAACAATCCGTAGGCCACCGCACTGCCAAATATTGTGGAATACATCAACGCAACCCACTCCGCCGGAACCAGTCGGCTCCATTGATCTGTTTCAGTCTGCATTGACAAGCCAAACAGTGGTAATCCGCCCAAAATCATATGCCACCCTGTCGCGACGATCGGATCCGCATAACGAGAAACATAGCGCACCATCACCGTCCCCACCGCCATCGACAGCGCCGCCATCAACATTAACCATTGGCCATTGTCGAATAACATTGGATCCAGAAAATTGTAGGGACTGGTTGCCCCTTGAGCAATGCTTGCATTTTGGAACAGGCCGTTAAACAAACCCATCAGCCAATCCTTCGGCAACCCCAGCAACCCAATACCCATCACTCCGATCGCCAGCCCAAGCCAGCCCACACCGCCAATCACCTCACCAAACAAAATCCAAGCCAACACCGCCACCGCCAACGGTTGTGAATCGATCATCACTGAACCGAGGCCCGCGCCCGTTCGGGTCAATCCCTGGGCCAACAAACTTTGAAATAATGTGCCGTCCACGAAGGCAAACCCCACAATCCAAGCCCAAGCCTGCCAGGTCTTAGGGTGAGGCAGTCCAGCGATCGTAGCCGCCACCAGTACCAAAATCCCCGCAGGGACCAACCGAAACCCGGCTAGAAAAAATGGCGTTGTGTCCTGAATCGCACCTTTCATCGCCACCATTGCCGTCCCCCAAAAGAAAAATGGAGCAATCAACAATAGGTTTGTCACGATCGGCGATTGGGAAAACGGCGATCGTAAAATCGACAGCCTAGATACGTTAGTAGCAATAGGGGGGATAGACGGCTTCAAAGGCGGGGTTTCCATAGCAGAGGTAAGGCAAAGCGTGGGGTAATATGTATAGTTATGTGAAGACTCTCTTTCACTTATTGTACAGATAGACCCGTACCAAAGGCGCACCATGTTTCCGTTTCGTCCCCGCTACAAAAAGCAAATTGCCCGTATCGAAGTTGTCGGGGCGATCGCCTCTGGGACTCGTAAGCGAGTTTTGGCGGCTCTAAAAGAAGTTGAAGAACGTAAATTTCCGGC
>JANXNM010000883.1 GCA_025354065.1 Synechococcales cyanobacterium 340R_concoct_173_sub
AATATGATTGTCTTTAATCATGGCGGAGTCGTCGAGACCCATCCGGTGATTGACTGCACCGCCCACCTGAGACGCATATTTTTCCAGAATCCGGTGTCCTGGCGTAGTTTTTCGAGTGTCTGCAAATCGGGTATTCAAGCCCTCAAGTTGAGCCACAAATCGTTCCGTCGCCGTCGCAATCCCACTCAACCGCATCGCCAAATTCAAGGCCACTCGCTCGCCCGTCAGCAATGCCTCAAATGGCCCGGAAATCTTCGCAACCGTCTCGCCCACCATTGCCCGATCGCCATCCTTTATACAGACTTCAAATTCAACTTGTGGATCTAAAAGATGAAAAACCCGTGCTGCGATCGGCAATCCGGCGATAATTCCGGTTTCCTTGGCTATCCAAGTGGCATTATTTTTTTGTGAACCCTTAACCATCAAGGCTTGCGTCACCCGATCGCCCCGACCAATATCCTCCAAAAGCCAGGGTTGAATCGACACATCTAAGATTAAATTGGGGGGAAGTGAAACGCTCTGGAAAAATTTCGATGTCATGGAAGATTCTGCATGTAAACTAGGATACTCACTATTATTATAATGATTTGACATTCCGTGAAGGTCTGGGCTAGTCTGCGGCAGGAAATCATAGGATACTAAATTTAATCTCAACTCGCTTTATGCTGCGCTAGGAGAGCTTTCCTTGGAAGCTTCGACACCGAAAACGTTAAACGAAAATCTAAAAACCGTACTTCTAAGACAGCTTCAGGCGTTGGTGAGAGAATCTGTTGATTGTCATGCAATTTGCGAGCATTCGGTCAAAGGGATCGTGCAATTTCTTGATGTTTGTGGTTGTCAACTGCGAATCTTTAATAGCGAAGCGACATTGACGACAGCCCTATACCAGTATGTGTGCGATCGCGATGAAGTGGGTTCGGCCCTCGTTCATTACACCAGTTTCCCCGATACAGACGCGCCCAATATCAGCCCGATCGTCGAAGCGAAGCTAACTCATGATCATCCTGGAACCCCGGTTTTTATGTTTCGCTATCCGTTGATTAGCCAAATGGAAGTCCTGGGTGAGCTTGTAGTTCATCGTGAAAAACGTGAAAATTTTGATGCAGAGGTGTTGGACTTATTAGATCAAGTCGGTACCTACTGTGCGATCGGCCTACGTCAAATGCGCTTTCTCCGAGTCAGCCAAACCCAATCCGTCGAGCTAAAACGTCTCAATCAACTTCAAGATACCTTCCTCAGTACCGTGTCCTACGAGCTAAGAATTCCCCTGTCGAATATTAAAATGTCAAGTCAAATGTTGGGCTTGGCTTTGCGCAGGTCAGCCGAGGTTAATGCACTGGCTGATGCACAGACTCCGTTTATCCTAGAAGCCCCGGCCTACTCGAAGGTGAGTCGCTATTTGGAAGTGTTACAAAAAGAATGCGATCGGGAAATCAAGCTGATTCAAGATTTGCTGGACTTGCAACAGCTAGACAATGAGACCGTTTCGTTGCTGGTTAGCTCCATTGACATACCGCAATGGTTAACCTACGTCG
>JANXNM010000084.1 GCA_025354065.1 Synechococcales cyanobacterium 340R_concoct_173_sub
TGCGAGTGTTGAATCGAAAGGCTTTTGCCGATACAAGGCAACCAATGGGATTAAAAGGCACCTAGCCGTTGATACGCTTGGATTTCTATTCTTTACTCATTGCACGACCGCGAACCTGTCTGATGATGCTGGTCTGATAGAAATGTTCACGAATAATATTGAATAGTTCAAATCAAAGTCCTAATGGCACTACCCGTTTAAGATTTAGGGAACATTGGGGTCATAGTAGCTTGAAATTGTCCGGACTATTGTTAAATCCAACAATCTCAGAGACAGTATAAAGTGGTCTGCCTTTGACTTCTTCGTAAATGCGGCCAATATATTCACCGAGAATGCCAATACAGACTAACTGTACGGCCCCTAGAAAGAAAACGGCGACTAAGATCATTGTGAATCCAGTTAATGGAGAATTGGGTACGAAGATGCGCCAATATAAGATCAATAGAGCCATTAATAAAGAAACAATTGCGGCAAATAATCCAACATAGGTCGAAAGCCGTAATGGGACTTGAGAAAATGACACAATGCCACTGATCGCAAGTTTAAATGATTTCCGAAGGGTATATTTGGCCTCTCCAGCAAATCTGGCATCCCGGTTAAAGAGAATAGCTGTTTGATTGAATCCTACCCACGATCGTAATCCTCGTAAATATCTTGTGCGCTCTGGCATTGAGTTTAATATATCAATTACCGATCGATCGATTAAACAAAAATCTCCCGTATCTGTTGGGATTTCTACGTCGGCTAATTTTCGTAAGATTCGATAAAACCAATAGGCGAGAAACTGTTTCCCCCAAGATTCTTCAATCCGTTTTTTCCGCTGAGCATAGACGACTTGGAAGCCCGATCGCCATTGTTTAATTAATTCTGGAATCAATTCTGGTGGATCTTGTAAATCGGCATCCAGAATTATTGCCATATCACCACGTACAAAGTTTAAGCCCGCTGTGACAGCGATTTGGTGGCCGAAGTTACGGGCTAAATTGATATAGCAAATCCTGTGGTCCTGTTGATGAAACGATCGTAATAGCATTAATGATTTATCTTTGCTGCCATCATTAATCAAAACTAATTCAGTAGGTGCATCCAGTGTATTCATTACGTCCGTTAAACGTCGAACCAACTCTGGAAGTGTATCTTGTTCATTGTAAAGTGGGACGATTAGGGAATAAATTGGGTGCATTTATGAATTAAATATTGAGTTTTATAGCGCTGAAAGAACGGATCTTAATCTAGTCACAATACGATCGATTTGTTCTTTTTCAATAATCAGTGGCGGCGAAAGGGCAATGATGTCGCCTGTTGTCCGAATCAGTAAATCTTGCTCAAAACAATTAACAAGTGCTCTGTATGCCCTTGCGCCAGGAGATCCAGCAATACATTCTAATTCAATCCCTGCAATTAGACCGATCGTCCGAATATCAACAATACAACTAATATCTTTAAGCGATTGCAAGGCATCTTGCCAATAGGGGGCGATCGTAGCGGCTTTGGCAAATAGATTTTCGTTCTGATAAATATCCAACGTCGCAAGAGCGGCAGCACAGGCGAGAGGATGGCCAGAATAGGTATATCCATGGAAGAGTTCAATGGCGGCTTCCGGTCCCTGCATAAACGCATCTCGAATACTCTCTTTAGCAAAGACGGCTCCCATGGGAACGCAGCCATTCGTGATGCCTTTAGCGACACAGATCAAATCAGGAATGACATTGAAATAATCAGCAGCAAAGGGCGTACCCATTCGCCCAAATCCGGTAATCACTTCGTCAAAGATCAATAGAATGGCATATTTATCGCAGATCGATCGTAGTTTTTCTAAATAGCCTTTTGGGGGAATTAGAACGCCCGTTGATCCGGCAACAGGTTCAACAATCACAGCAGCAATAGTAGACGCATCGTGAAGGGTAACAATGCGTTCTAAATCATCGGCTAAATGTGCGCCCCATTCGGGTTGGCCGTGGCTATAGGCGTTGTGTTCAAGATTATGAGTGTGCGGTAAATGGTCAACCCCTGAAAGTAATGGTCCAAATCCCCGCCGATTAGTGGCAATGCCCCCGACTGAAATCCCACCAAATCCGGTGCCGTGATACCCCCGTTCTCGACCAATTAAGTGGGTTCGAGTAGAGTCGCCTTTGGCCCGGTGATAGGCGATCGCAATCTTTAGTGCGGTATCAACGGCCTCGGAACCAGAATTCGCGAAGAAGACTGCATTCAAATCGCCGGGAGTGATACGAGTGAGGCGATCGGCGAGTTCAAATGGTCCGGGATGACCCATTTGGAACGTGGGCGCAAAATCTAAGGTTTCGATTTGATTTTTGACGGCTTCTGCAATAGTACTACGGCCATGTCCTGCATTCACACACCACAATCCCGCTGTCCCGTCCAAAATTTCTCGACCTTCGATGTCTTTGTAATACATGCCCTGTGCGGAAGCCATCAGCCGGGGTTTGGCTTTGAATTGGCGGTTGGCGGTAAAGGGCATCCAGAAGGCATTGAGGTTAGGATTCATGGTGGTAGTGATGAGATGAGCTTTGATGAATGATGTGATAAGTAAAACCCGATCCTCCGATGCCCCTTGTGAAGGGCAAACTAGAAGGCAATTCATAATCTCTCTTCACCACGGAGAACTAGAAAGTAATTCATAGTCCCCTTCACAAGGGCGATTTAGGGGGATCGGGTTTTACTTAAACGCTAGTCGCTTTACGACGACCGCGAGTAGCAGATGATTTTGTCGTACTCTTATTTACTGATTTAGCGGTTTCTGATTTAGCCGGAATTTTATCAGTCTTACTCACTTTTGATCCACTAGATTCATTAGCACTAGATTCACTACTAGTCTTAGATTTACGACTACGAGCTTTCTTCTCATCGTCCGGTGCGCTCATCGCATCTACCGCAGCATTCGCATTAGTCAACGCTGTCTCTGTTAATTTTCCGACGACGCGGCGTTTGCCATTTTTACCACGACGTACACCAGACAGATAATATTTTAAGGTCGATGGACGAATCTCAACACCTTGCTTGGTCAGCATTGTAGAGATTTCAGAGTAATCGTAACCCCGATCGAGAGCCAAGATGATTTGATCTTGCAATGCACTGATAGCTTCGCGCAATGACCAAATTTCCTTGGGCTTCTCTGGTAAATCCATTAGCGTTAAGGAAGCTTGTGAAATAGCAGCCTTCGATACCAGTGTAGCAGTCGGAGAACGACGTTTTGCTCCAGCCATTAGAATGTTCCTTTTGTAATGTTGGCTTAGTAACTTTATTGCGTAACGTTATTTAATGTATACCTCGATAATTCAAAGTTGACAAAGTATTTTTGTTTTTCTCATCTCTAATCTAAATCTACCGTTTTACTGTTGCTCCGATCGTTTCTAAATTAGAGGTTGCAAATATACTACTTCGATCGATTCGCTGAATATATTATGGATAATATTACGATCGATTCAGTGTTTCACTTAGTAGGCATGATTCTTATAAATGAAGGGTCTTGGCGATCGTGAACAAAATCGGTGCAAGAAATAATGCAGGCAAAAATGAGCTAACTCGAATGGGAGCTAACTCTAGTAAGTTGCAGCCAATGCCCATGACCATTAATCCACCCACTCCAGAAATGAGCGCAACACATGGATCACTACTGGGATTCGGGAGAACCTGAGCAAGGCTGCTGGCCACCAGAGAAAGACTGCCTTGATAAATCAAAATCATTAGGCTAGAGAATGCCACACCAATGCCATAGGTGCTGCTGAATGCGATCGCCGCCAGTCCATCCATCACCGCTTTGACTGTTAGAATTCCAGGATCCCCGTTCAAGCCATTGTTTAAACAGCCTAAAATTGCCATAGGGCCAACACAGAACAACAAACTTGTTGCAACAAATCCCTCTGTAAATCGCCCGCCGCCTTTCACTCGATGCTTAAGCCAATTGCCCAATTGGGTGAGTCTAAATTCAATTTGCAATACTTCTCCGAGAATGCCACCAAAGACGATCGCTAGCAATCCTAAAATTGTGCCATCGACAATCCCAACTGTTGCATTTCGCATTGCCCCCGCCATAGTGATACCTAGAAAAATAGTAAATAATCCTAATCCTTGGGTTAAGACCTGCTGCATTCT
Organism: Synechococcales cyanobacterium 340R_concoct_173_sub; assembly: GCA_025354065.1. The sequence continues at coordinate 4,117 of JANXNM010000084.1, forward strand.
GGTGGGTATTCGTCCTTGCAAGCTTAATCCGATCGTCGTACCTAGAAGAATAGTGAACACATTGATCCAGGTGCCGCTTGTTTTTTGCAAAAGGGAGAGCATGAATAAACCGATGATGTAGATACATTAAATCTACAGTAGAGCCTTCAAAATAATCTGACTCACTTCTTCATTGCCCGCCGCATTGAGATGAATATTGTCGTGATAGATCTGTTTTGCATTGCCACTAGCTTTAAATGGTTCTAACAAATCAATATAATTAATTCCTTCTTTTTTGGTAAATTCATACAAACGATCGCGGGCTACTAATTCATAATTACGAGATTTCCCCTCTACTTCTCGTAGTAATGGAGTCATGAGCACTAAGAATTTGGCATGATTGCTTTGGCTTAATTTATGAATGGCCTGAATCGCGTCTAAAATCTTTGCGACCCGATCGCCCTCTTCATTGTGAATTGCCTGTAACTCCCGTAAAGGCGGCAGCTTAGACAAATGATAGCGATCGATTAATTCACCAATGGCCCCAATAGGTTTACGATCGAGATAGTTACTTTCACGCCCAACCACGAGACTATTCGGAGCTGTACCAAACAAATCGTCAGTATTAATAATCAGAATCAACATATCTGCATCAAATAGCCCAAACTGGCGCAGATATTCCAACTCATTGCGCGGGGACCAAGAATTAGCCGAGGCATTCAGAACTGTAATCGTTGTAATATCGGTTTGACTTTCGCGTAGCTCTTGCTTAAACCGTTCAGAAATGATCGAGTCTTGTGGATTCCACCAGCCGCCATTCGTCACAGAATCGCCAATGAAAAAAAAGCGGCGTTCACCGGGGATTTTACGATCGCTAATCTCATCACTACGCATCGAATAACGATTGATCCGAATAGCATTGCCATTCCGAATGACGTTTTGGTTCGGTGCAATCAAATAGCCTATTTTTTCATCTGCTCTATACAAAAGCGGATCGCCTAGTCCATAACGCGATCGTAGAACCACTTCAAGAATTAGAAGTAAAAGAATAATTAATGCACTGATGGTAAAAAAAAGTTTCATAAAGATTCAGAAAAACTATAAATTGAGCGTGCGGCGATCGGAGGTAAAATGGAGATTAGTTATTTTTCTATTTTATGCTGCAACGAATTTGGGAAGGCGTGTTAGTGATTGTGGCTGATATGAAGCTCGGTATGACTAAGACAGATGGAGCCGATAGTCCGGTTTGGGTTGGACTATCGACCGTCATTATTCTAGGAGCGATCGGATATTTAGTCTTGTGGGCGACCCAATCGGCCTATCTCTTTTAAATGTCTCAGCCTCTCAGCTTCTCCAACACGCTGATGTCTTCGAGGGTAGACGTATCGCCAGAAATTTCCTGGCCCGCCGCCAACGCCCGCAGCAATCGCCGCATAATCTTACCCGATCGAGTCTTGGGTAACGCATCCGCAAACCGAATTTCCCCAGGACGTGCGATCGCACCAATTTCTTTTACGACATGTTTTTTGAGTTCTTTCATCAACTCATCGCTGGCGGTATAGGTACCTTCCAAAGTCACAAAGGCAACAATTTCTTCGCCTTTAAGATCATCCGGTTTCCCAACGACCGCCGCTTCTGCAACGGCTGGATGGGAGACCAATGCGGACTCAATCTCCATAGTGCCTAATCGGTGTCCAGCCACGTTAATCACATCATCTACCCGGCCCATCACCCAAAAATAACCATCTTCGTCTCGGCGTGCCCCGTCTCCGGCGAAGTAAATGTATTTGTCATCAATAGGCGCAATATGTTCCCAATAGGTTTTGCGGAACCTGTTATCATCGCCATACACCGTGCGCATCATTCCGGGCCAAGGATGACGAATTGCCAAATAGCCGCCTTCTCCCGCAGGTACACTATTGCCGTCCATATCAACCACATCGGCCAGAATTCCAGGGAACGGAAGGGTTGCAGAACCGGGCTTCGTTGCGATCGCTCCCGGCAATGGTGTGATCATGATGCCGCCTGTTTCGGTTTGCCACCAGGTATCCACAATAGGGCAACGCTCTGCCCCAATCACCTTGTGATACCACATCCAAGCTTCTGGATTAATCGGTTCACCCACAGTCCCAAGCAATCGAAGCGAAGTTAAGTCTCTTGCATTCGGATGCTCGTCGCCCATTTTAATAAAGGCTCGAATGGCGGTCGGTGCGGTGTAGAAAATGCTGACCTTATGCTTTTGAATCACATCCCAAAATGCGCCCGGATTAGAAGGACGGGGGGCACCTTCATACATCACCGTCGTCGCGCCGTTGGACAATGGACCATACAGCACATAACTATGCCCCGTAATCCAACCCACATCTGCCGTACACCAAAAAACATCCTTTTCCTGCAAATCAAAAATCCATTTGCAAGTCATATGGGAATACAAGTTATATCCGCCTGTTGTATGGACCACACCCTTTGGTTTGCCCGTCGATCCAGAGGTATACAAAACAAACAAATTGTCTTCTGAATCTAACTCTGCCGCAGGACAATCACTATCCACGGTTACCATTAACTCATGCCACCAATGATCCCGACCTGATTCCATCGTCACATCTTGCGCTGTGCGTTTAGCTACAATTACGGCTTCAATCTTCGTTTGACCATTGCCGATCGCGGCATCTACCGCAGGCTTCAACGGCACAATAACATCCTTACGCCAACCCCCATCGGCAGTAATTACAACCTTGGCTTCTGCATCAACCAACCGATCGCGCAATGCTTCGGCACTAAATCCACCAAACACAACCCCATGCACCGCACCAATTCGGGCACAGGCCAGCATTGCAACCGCCGCTTCCGGAATCATGGGCATATAGATCCCAACCCGATCGCCCTTTACCACGCCCATCTTCTTCAAGACATTAGCAAACTGACAAACTTGTTGATGCAATTCTTGATAGGTGATCGTAATAGAATCGCCCGGTTCACCTTCCCAAATAATTGCTGCTTTATCACCTTTGGATTCTAAATGACGATCGAGACAGTTGTAGGACAGATTGATCTTCCCATTCACAAACCATTTCGCAAACGGCGGATTGCTCCAATCTAATCCTTCTGTCCAAGGGCTAAACCAATGTAATTCTTTTTTTGCTAACTCTTCCCAAAATACAACCGGGTCGGCTGCTGCCCGATCGTAAAGCGCCTTATATTCGTCAAAACTTTTTACTGTTGCCTTTGCGGAAAATTCAGCACTGGGTGCAAAGGTCCGATTTTCTTGGAGAATGGATTCAATAGTGGGTTGTGACATGGGTACTCGAAACGAAAATACTGATAATACGATACTGGGTTGCCTTGCCCGATCGCATTACTATGTACTTTCTTGACGCGATTGGCATAACGCGATCGCAACTACCCGGACACTTGTAATTGTTGAACTTGCTCTTGTGTGAGATCCGTAAGCTCGACAATATCGGCAATCGTAAACCCCTTTTTCAGCATTCTCAGTGCTATTTCACCCTGACGTTCAATTTTCCCCGTCTCAATGCCCTGCTCAATGCCTTGCTCAATGCCTTGCTCAATGCCTTCATTAATGATCGCTTGGTATGTGATAGATTCTTGCATGATGTCTTGCCGAATGACTTGTGAAATCAGTTCCGGCTTTAATCTTAGCCCAGCGAGGATGTAGCTGGCAGCCATTGATTCGTGCTGTTGATCTTCATCAGAAAATGCGCTGATTTTTTGGACCGCAGTGCGCAAAGTTTTAATGGCGTTTCGGGTTTGACCCAAGACGGCAAAGGGCATAAGTCCAGGATACCTAAGAAGTGTTTCAGCCGGAGTTTCCCATATACGGATGACGTTGAAATGGGCTGTCATTCCAGCAATTTCAAAGAAGTCTTGATAGACTTTTCTGGATTTGGTTTTGTGAAGGTAGATAACGACTTGGTAGATACGTTTGTGCGGGAATCGGCGGTAAATGCGGAGCCGATAGTCCGCAAGACGCATAGGGAGTGAGTCTTTATATCGAGTTTGGAACTCAATGTGAACGACTTCTTCACTGTTCTGGAGCAAAATAATGCTATCGGCGCGAATGAGTTCGTTCGATAGTTCGGTGGGGCTGAGTTGGCTGTAGTTGACTTTGCGACCGAGCACCCAACTGGCAAAATCAGAGGGAAATAATTCCGCAAGTCTGCGACAGGTATTATCAAAACTCACTACAGATTATCCTCACATGGTCACATGTCAAAATAGCAGACCTAATTCATCATTTTTTTGAATTTTCAATTGTTATGCGGTTTAGATAATTTATTGAGGATTACTTGCCAATACGATCGGACGCTAACCCTTCAGGACTAGGCTAAGTATCGCAAAAACAGTACAGCTAACGATCGCTTCAATACCACATCACACGATCGGCAGGCATTCTGACTTGTCAGGATTTATGCATTCTGATTTACAGTTGCGGGACAGCGGCAAACTTTCACTACTCTTTTCCTCTTTCGTCTAACAAATAATCTTTGTCAAAACCGATCGTATTTCGGGACTATAGCAGAGTGGAGAATCACAACTTATTTACTGACTTAGCATCTCATTTACGATCGGAGATTGATTAGAATTAAAAATAATTTAAAACTAAAAAGCGCCCCAGTTATCCAGAACGCTTTTTAGTTTAATAGAACCTAACTCAACTCATCACAGTCTTAGAACTGGAAAGTTGTGCGGATAGTCCCAACATAGGACGTTGGGTTAGCATTATTGTTCTCAGGATTGAAGATGACCATCAAACCAGGAGTAATAGAAATCTTATCGGTCATCTGATAGCGATACAGCCCTTCTACGAAGAAGTTGCTTCCTAATGTCTCAGCATTAGCACCACCCGTAATCCTCGGCTGCTGACCAACAATCAGGCCACCCAAGTTACCCTTTTTACCCAAGTCAGGCAATGCAAGAGTGACAGCCCAGTTCCAGATACTGGAATTTCCACCAAGAATAGTTTCACGATTTGCACTAGTGTAGCCAACCCAGCCACCCAAGTTGATTGCATTGCTTAACTTGAAGGATCCTTGAATACCAAAGTTATCAGAAGTCGTTGGAACACCACCGAACGGATTGTTTGACAGTGCACTGCCTGTTCCGCCCGTCACTGCGACACCGCCAGTCCGATCGTAACCACGAACATAAGTCAAACCCAGGCCTAAGTTATTGGAAGCCTTGTACTCAAGTTGAACAATGGCTGCATTACCACCGTTGAACAAACCATTTCCAGCAGTTGGATCGTTTGCATTCTTAGCAAGGAAACCAGCCGTCAAGCCAATCTGAGGGCTGAAGCTATAGTTTACGGTTGCACCAGAACCACCTTGAGCATAACGATAGATCGGGTTGAAACGACCAAAGCGAGAAATGCTTCCAGTTGAATCACTAGCCAACTGACCGTTAAAGTTCTCCATGTTGTTGTAGAACTCACCACCTGTCGCATCAACAGTAACGCGGGCGTTACCCAATGGGAAACGGTAGTAGGCTTTGTCGATCGCAACAGCATTGTCATTAACACCCGAAATCGCAGGTCCGTCACCAAAACTCAAGCGGCCCATGTTGCTACCGATAGCATTCCCCATGTTTGGAACATTACGAGCTGCAATACGAGTAAGTAGCGTATCTTTTCCGGTAAAGCTAGTTGCGAGGGTGAGACGAACCCGATCGCTGAAGGTCGTGTTTTTGTCTACAGGCGGTTTAGTCAAGGCAGGCAAGACAGGATTACCACTTGCTGTGGCTTTTGTATCACCCAATGCACCTGCAAGTGCGAAAATTACTTCGCCACGAAGCTTAGTAGTGGTGGAGAACTGTTGCTTCTCAAGGGTTGCAACTTTAGTTTCCAAACCATCAACCCGACCGCGAAGGGTAGCGAGTTCTGCGGCAAACTGTTCTTGAAGCTTACGAAGGGTGGCGAGGTCTTCCTTTTTCACCATGTCAGCGGTGGAGGCTGCGATCAAATCATTGACGCGATCCATGCAGGAGTTCAAACCAGCCGCGAACTCATAACGAGTCAGCGCACGGTTACCGCGATAGGTCTTGTCGGGATAGCCCGCGATGCAACCGTAGCGCTCGACCAAGGACTGGAGAGCTTGAAATGCCCAGTCAGTGGGCTTAACGTCGGAAAGCTGAGAAACAGAAGTTACTGCGCCCATGTCGCTCGACTCTTGAGCCAACGATGAGACCGAAACGTCTGCTTTCGCTGGAGCCGCAGAAAGAATTACGGAAGCGCCGAGTAGAATTGGAGCAATCAAAATTGCCTTTAAAGATTGAATAGCCATGTTCACTACCTAATTACACACCAAAAACATTTGTCGGATCTTATCCAAGCTGACAAACCATACCACACAAGATTAAACAACCTAGTGTTCGGATGGATACAGTCTGAATAATTTCTGACAAGCTCATAGTAAAGCGAAGATCCGAATACATCAAGTCTTCCCGACTACAGAAAACCCATCGACGACTAGGGACGGGGTCCAGCAAGATCCACTCCATTCCCCGTCATTTCCGAATCTAACGGCATCTTTTAAAGTGTGATAAACATTACCTGAAATCATGGTGTCCTTAATTCGCCCGACAATTTCGCCCTTGATAATCCGGTAGCCCAAATCCACATTGACTGACAAATCGCCTGAAATCCCAGGTCCGCTGCCCAAAATCTGATCCAAAATAATTCCGTCATCGATCGATCTCACTAAATCCTCAAAACTCGCATCGCCGCCCGCCACAATAAAATTAAAGAGTCCCGGCATCGGATTACTACCTAAATTCCGAAAGCCGTTACCTGTCGTGGGAGTTCCGAGTTCCCGTCCTGTCTTACGATCGAGAAAAAACTGCTTTAACCGCCCGCCTTCAATAAAATTCATCGCACAAGTTTCAATGCCCTCATCATCAAAGGGGCAACCATAGGGACCACTCTTCGGGTCTTGGCTGAGGTGAATATTCGAGGCCAGAACCGCTTCCCCGGCCCGATCGTTCCAAGGCGATGCACCTTCCAAGACCTGTTTTCCATTCAGCGCTGCTTGAAGAGTTCCCCAGAGTAAATCAGCCGCCTTGGCCGTGAGTAAAACAGGCAGTCGGCCACTTGGGGCAGGACTATTACGCTGTGCCCAATCTAGACGTTGCAAAATTGGGGACACGATCGCAATAGGATCCAAAACCGAATCACGAGTCGCTTGTCCATCATAAATCGTTAAAAAATCATCTCCTTTCACTAAAGAGGCTTCAAGATAGCCGCTGATCGTAGTGTCTTGATAGCTGTAATCAAGTCCGCGAGAATTAATAATGCGGGTATTTTCGGTTTCACAGTCCCAGCCGCCACCACACACCACATCCGGGTACTTATCCCGCACAATATCGATCGCTTGATTTCCCCATTCAAGCAAGGTTTTAACTTCGACTTGATGGCCGTCATCAGGATAACTTTTCCGCGTTCCCGAGGTGAGTTCAGGATCTTCAGATTCATTGAGATCGCTTAAGGTAATTGCCCGATCGACTAAGGCTTGAGCTTCGACTTCTCCGTAAGCGACAATTAATCCCGGACGACCATTCTTCCAAATTCGCAACGCCGTCCCATCTGCTTGAGTACTTTCGAGTTGTTTGAGGCGATTGGCTTCAAAG
>JANXNM010000087.1 GCA_025354065.1 Synechococcales cyanobacterium 340R_concoct_173_sub
TGAGCGATCGTGACCTCCATGAAGAAACATTGGTTCTATTTTAGTCTATTTTTCGGACGTGCAATCGCACCCCACCCGAGGACGATCGCGCACAAAACTGGCTATATCGGCACGATGCTGGGGGATGCTTGGATTATCGAAATGCCCAATGATAAACGGTATATTGGGGCGGTGATTGTGGAGAGCGATCGTGCAGATTCGGCTTGGGATTTTGTGCCGGAAGCTTCGCAGACGGTGTACTCCTATTTCAATAGTCAATCGAGATTAAAATAAATAAAATCATTACTTCTCAATGCGATCCGGAAGCAAATCGTGATTCAGCCCCCGCTGCCAAATGAAAGTAAAGAAAAGATAAAGCATCCAGACTATTACGTAAAAGCCTGAATTAGTTAGAAGCTTGGGCTGTCATGAATCCTTATCTATCCTGTATATTATTCGTGTAGAGCTAAAAATCTGAGGGTTAAATCATGGCAAATTACATTAAGTCTAAAGTCCAACAGTCTGTGAGTTTTCTGCCGATACTAGTCGTAACATTTTCAGCATTCAGTGGCATTCTTTTCCTCAATCCGAGTCCTTCCTATGCGTTTGATCAAACGACTCTTTCTCGAGCGCTTAAAGGTGATAAGTTTCTTGTCAAAGCGGATTTAAGCAAGGCGGATTTAAGCGGGACGAATTTAAGCGGGGCGAAGTTACGCGAGGCGAAGTTAGGCGAGGCGGATTTACGCGGGGCGAAATTAAGCAAGGCGGATTTAAGCGAGGCGGATTTACGCGGGGCGGATTTATTCGAGGTGCAGGCTGATAGCAAAACTAAATTTCCCGCCGATTTTGATGCAAAGGGTGCAGGAGTAATCTTCAAATAATAAACAATGTTATTACCCAAACATCAAAAAACCTCACCTTGTCTGAGATGGAGTGAGGTTTTCTACATTTGCCCCTTTACTTTTTACTTCTTCTCATGCCGCGCATAGTCATCCTGAAAGCGTCACGAAATTTGTTCAAAACATGGAGATAACTGACTAAGCCACACCATAGCCCGTATAGGGTCTTTTGTAAGGAGGATTAAACCCATCACAATATCTTCATTAGGAGTACCAAATTCTAATAACTCTTTTCCCACGTCAATATCAGTTGTATTTTGCTGTAGACACACTTTCACATCTTTGATGTCAAAACGCAGACCAATACAGTAGACCCGTTTCAAACCTTTCCAGCCAACACGCATCAACTGATAGCGATCGTCCTCTCCCCATACCAAACGATGCGATCACAGGGAGAACCGATCGGCTTTGCTGCATCGATCGTTAAGAACATCGCTAACCGATCGTGAACCCTTGCCCCGTAAGCTAAAATAGATTCACGACACCTAGAACACTTGATTTCATGACCGATCCTTATGAATCATTACTCTTTCAAAACTATACCGAAGCTGAAATCCGCGAAATTCTAGCCCTCATGACCGAATGGGATCTCGCAACCTATACCTCGATCGCCCATAGTGTCGTTGATCATGCAGAACGTCATGGATTTCAGTCCGACTATTTAAAATATCTTCGTAAAGCCCATAACTTCAATCGGAAACGTGCCAAACGCAAGGACTTATCAGATGGCTCCATCCGTTGGCACAAAGGAATCGAATTTCTCATCGAACGGAACGGAAAAATTATTTCCTATGGGGAGAACTGAACCATGAACGCAACCCAAACACACATTCAACATCTCACTGCCCAAATCAATCCACTTCATCAAACCAGTCGTGATGAACGCATTCAACTCGCAGAATGGGAAGACGAAAAACCCTTCAGTATCCTAGGAGAACTTGAACTTCTTGCAGGTTTACTACAAGGCTACGCAGGTCAATTGATCACCGATCGCATTGAACAACCCCAAACCGCGATCGTTGACCTTCACGATCGAAACCCCTTTGAAGTCCCCGAACTCGCCACCTGGTATTTCACCCATGGCAAAGACTATCCCAAACTTTGTCGCTATGTAGAACTTCTAGATTACCTAAGACTTTCTCTATTAGGCGCAATTCAACGAACCAGCCTACAAGCTGCTTAATCGATCGCCCTCTCCCCATACCAAGCTTACCCAAGCCATCGATCGATCGTCAGACTCATTAATTGAAGAATTAGGCGATTCCCAAGAATAAACCTACCGGAGATCCCCAATTCTGGAGGCTTCGGAATCTCTTACTCTCCCAAAATTAGGGACCGGGGGGCTTCCGGTATAGTCATTGTGAGAAATACCTTACGGATATGCGATCGTTGGCGAAACCCTCCCCAAGGAGATCGTCTACAATAAAGCAAAGACTAATCCCTTCAGTTTTACAAATATGGTTAATACCTATTTAACAGATATTAATTTGTGGATCAAACAAACCATTGATCTTCTGCGAGAAGAGCGTTGGAGTGAAATTGATGTTGCACATTTGATTGAAGAGGTTGAAGACTTGGGTAAAAGTGAACGACGGGGAATCAGTAGTCAGATCACCCGCGTCCTATTGCATTTACTCAAATGGCAATATCAAACTAAACGCCGATCGGACAGTTGGCTTGACTCCATCACCGATGCCCGTACCCAAATTGAACTTGTAATAGAAGACAGCCCCAGCCTCACAACCCATCCCACAGAACAACTTTCCGACTGCTACCAACGCGCCCGTCGCCAAGCCGCCCAGCAAACCAATCTGGATCTTTCAGCGTTTCCATTGACCTGTGAATATGATTTGAAACTAGTCTTGACGGAAAATTGGTTGCCAGATTGATCGTCCCAGTACACTTGACGCAAAACCCGATCGCATTCTAAAGTCTTAAGTATGCAGAATCATTCTGCGGATGCCCAAGAAATATAGCGCGATCGTCCCAGAGTTGGTACCTCCAAGGCGATCGCTTAACCCCCCAGCTGTACATGCCAGCTCGGTAGCCTGCGGTGCATTCTAGCATCCACGCCACCCTGTTTTGCGCTGCGAAAGTAAACGGGGTGGCTAATTTTTTGGGTTTCCTTCCCCCACTTACACCAGGAAACCCACCATGACCGAGATCAC
>JANXNM010000097.1 GCA_025354065.1 Synechococcales cyanobacterium 340R_concoct_173_sub
TCGGGCACTTCCATTAACCAGTCCCGAATTTCGATCGCGGTGGTGAGTGTCGTGGGGAGTTTGTTGATAAGGACTTCGGTTTTGGCAAAATCCCTCATCGTATTGGCCGTTAGCTGACCTCGCTTGAAATCACTGAATTGACTCCAGAGCGAGGCAAGTTTGGCAGGCTTGATGGCTCGCCTGCTGATGCGCTTGGACATTAACTATTTTCTCCCCAACTCTGACAGGGCGACTTTCTCTACATTTCGTTGACCTGGGACTTTTATCCAAGCAAATTTCCCGGCTTTTTTCGTCACCTTAACGACGGTTTCTACTTTTTTCCAGTACACCCACTCTTCAACGTCGGGGCTTGTGCCAGTTTTGCTCAAATTGCTCAAACTCTCATTTTTGCTGTTTGAGCATACATCCCTTGCCACGTCCGGGTTGTGGCTTTGCTCAAACAACTTTGTATGTGTAGGCGAAAAGTGATCATTTGAAGCAAAAGTGATCATTTGGTCGTTTTCGCTTGGGGAACTGTCACATTTATTTCTAGCGAGAGTCGAATGATCACTTTCAGGGCAAATGATCACTTTTTCAGTAGGTTCCTTAGTAAAATTATTTTGTTTGAGCAAGTCTGTATCCTTTACGGGGTCTGGCTTTGGGTGCTCAAACTGTGTTTCAAGCTGTTTGAGCAAGTTTGAACTACGCATATAGCGCGCGGGAATACGTCCCGTTCCACCATGTTTTTTGACGACACCATCACGGGTTAAGCGGCTCATGATGGTGCTGACGGATGATGCGTTGAAGTTGAGATCCTTGGCTACTTCTGAGACTGTGGCTTCGCCTATGAGGTTTAGGTGGTCTAGGATTTGGGTTTTCATGTCTCCATCGATGCGCGGTGTCCAGTTGCCAATCAGATTCCATTCAAGGGTTTCCGGTCTGATGCGGATGTTCACGTCTAATCGATCGGCGTAACCGTTTTCGGCTAGCAGTCGATAGGAACTTTCACCGGGAATGATGACCATTGCGCCGCGACATGTTGCACGAATTGAGGTTGAACCGCGTAATGCATCGAATAGGTCGGCGCTGGGATGGTCGCTGTTAACTTTTCCGGTGTGGTGCATGAGCAGGACGCAAACCCCGCGCTCTTTGGCCCATTCCTGAAGCGGTTCTAGGATTTTGCCGAGTTCTGCTGATGATTCTTTTTGGTTGTCGTCACGAATTCGGCTGAAGGTGTCCAGGATGACCAGGCGCAGATCGGGAATTTCGTCGGCTAGTTCTCTGAGGTCAGCTAACTCGGACAATTTGAATTTATCCATCCAGTAGACGGGGAGATTGTCGGCCCATCCTTGGGCGAGTTGGCGCTGTTTGACTTTGGTGGGTGAGTCTTCGAGGTTGATGTAGAGCACTGAGCCTTGAGTTACGGGTCTGTCAAGGAAGGGACTGCCTGTAGCGACGGCTTTAGCTAATGTGAGGCCGAATATGGATTTTCCGACCCGTGGGGGTGTGCCTAGGATGAAAAGCTCATCAGGGGTCAGGATGTCGGTTACTAGCCAGTCAACGTGGTCTCTTGCGCCTGCAATCATTTCGTCGTTGGTTTGAAGGCGCGATCGGAGTGGGTTGGCCCGTTTGGGTTCAGTCCAGGATTCGGCTTTTGCTAGGGATGCGTCTAATTGGCTTAATGCCCAGGGCGTTGGGCTGGAATTTAGTAAGTCTGAGATATCCCATCCTTCAGGTGTGCCATTTTTTCCGGGTGCAGCTGGGATGGTTACGATGTCGGCGCGGTCTTTGAGGCGTTCTTGTAGCTTTAGTGCGCCTTTTCGTCCGGGTTCGTCGCGATCGTAAAGGATATAGATATTTCCCGGTAGCCGATCGAGTTGGTCTTGAGTTGGAACATTGCCTGCGCCACAGGTGAAACAGGCGATCGCGGTGGTTTCTGATGTTCTGAATTCCATGGCGAGACGGATAGCGTCCCATTCACCTTCGCAAACCCATGTCTCTATGGCGTTTTCAGGTTTATGGGTGAAGTAGACCATGGCCGGAATGCCATATTGTGACCAAGCTTTCCAGTCTTCAGGTCGATTTTCTTTCGCTACCCATGGGGCTATGCGTTTCTTTTGGTAGAAGTGGCCTTTGCCGTCGGCGGGAATTGGGATGGAGAGGGCGGGAATGAATTTGTCACCTTGCTTTGAGCGGGTGAGTCCGAGGTGGTGATGCTCGACGGCGGCGCGATCGATTCCTCTGTCTTCTAGCCAGCCCATTGCTTCAGGGTTTTTCAGTAGCGCAGTATGGGCTTCGGTTATTTTTGCGGCGGTGACGGTGACGTTGGGGGCGGCTTTGGTTAGGGCGGTTGGGATAATGCGGTCTTTGTCCTGGCCGATGGCGCTTCTAATGTCTTCAGTTGTGCAACCGCGATGACATTTGTATGCGCCTTCTGTCCCTACTAAAGATAGATTTTTAGCCTTGTGTCCTGAGCCTTTTGTTATAATACAAGCAGGACAAATGGCGCGCCCCTTGGCATCAAAGCTTATATGGTCCGTAATTTTGAGCATTCTTTTCCTAGTTGAAGTTGTTAGTAATTAGGGAATAGATTCTGTATAGAAAAAGCCCGATCGTAGGCATTACGATTGGGCTTTTTATTGCGGTCTTTTGGTCTTTCGTTTGACTTTGTAGGTTTCTCTGAGGATTTGCTGAATTGCGACGGCGACGATCGCGGCGGTCATTGGGGGCATGACGACACAGATTTCGTTGACGGTGAACCGAACCTGTCCCTCTTTGTCTGGCAAGACGGTGATGATGTCTTTTTCGGTGGTGATTATTTCCATGGATGGTGTCTCTAGTGGTGTATGCCCGATC
>JANXNM010000173.1 GCA_025354065.1 Synechococcales cyanobacterium 340R_concoct_173_sub
TGAAAACCACCATTGCTCTTAAAAATATTGAATAACGATGCTCCGGTAGAGGAGGAAGATACCAATGTTCCAAATCCATTGCTAGTCATTGCCTGATCAAACCAATATTGTCCAAAGGTCTTAGTGCTACCTTTGTATGCGACTGTATTCCAATCGGATTGCGTTAAGCTGCTAATCCCGATCGCACGTCCTCCGATCGTTCCATTCAAGGTCGTTGTTTTAGTGAAATCAAATCCCGTCTTTTCGCTGCTTGCGGCCAGTTCAACGTTACCCGTCGGCGATGTTGCGTTACCACTAAGAATGGTCTGTAATGATGCGGTGGGATTTACATAGGTCTCCGTTGCATTTGAGTCATAAAGGAGATAGTCCGTCGGAGCTGAGCCACCGATCGAAACATTTTTGATGCCAGTAGCGGAGGCTGGTGCAAGGGCAAGGGCGCTTATTCCAGAGGCGAGTATCGTTGTGAGTAGAGCTTTATGGAGCAAATGAGTCATGGTGAGAAGTCCTAAGAGGTCAGATCAAGTATTGGCGTTAGTCGGATGCTCGACTTTATCTAATTGTTCCTTAAGACCATAGCGGATCGCCCCATGGATACTACGGAAACCTGCATGAAGATTGAGTTAAGAGAATCAACTTTCATACAAACTTTAGACGAAGACGATCGCGCTAAGCCTACAGAGCGTCTTTGACCCATTGACTAATGGTGCTAACGACATCCCCGATCGCAATTTCCTGCGCAGTTTTTGTCGCCCGAATCACCACTTCGACTTTGCCATCTTTTAGCGCTTTCCCCGTGACGATACGGAAGGGAATTCCTACCAGCTCCGAATCCTTAAACTTTACGCCCGCTCGTTCATCCCGATCGTCCAATAACGTCTCGACACCTGCTATATTTAGACCCGCATAGATTTTTTCCGCTGCGGCCATCTGAACTTCGTCATTAACATTCGGGACAACAACGATCGCATGGTAGGGCGCGATCGCAACTGGCCAAATGATACCGTCTTTATCGTAGGACTGTTCTACCGCAGATTGAGCCA
>JANXNM010000174.1 GCA_025354065.1 Synechococcales cyanobacterium 340R_concoct_173_sub
TGAAAACCACCATTGCTCTTAAAAATATTGAATAACGATGCTCCGGTAGAGGAGGAAGATACCAATGTTCCAAATCCATTGCTAGTCATTGCCTGATCAAACCAATATTGTCCAAAGGTCTTAGTGCTACCTTTGTATGCGGCTGTATTCCAATCGGATTGCGTTAAGCTACTAATCCCGATCGCACGCCCTCCGATCGTTCCATTCAAGGTCGTTGTTTTAGTGAAATCAAATCCGGCCTTTTCGCTGCTTGCTGCAAGTTCAACGTTACCCGTGGGCGATCCTGCGCTCCCACCGAGAATAGTTTGTAACGATGCGCTCGGATTGAGATAAGTCTCGGTTGCGTTTGAGTCATAAAGAAGATAGTCCGTGGGAGCAGAGCCACCGATCGAAACATTTTTGATGCCAGCAGCATTGGCAGGTACGAGAGCAATGGCGCTCATCCCAGAGGCGAGTATTGTGGTGAGTAGAGTGTTACGAATCAGATGAGTCATAGTGAGTCCCAATGTAGTGAAATGTAAGGTCGGAGGAAAGATCGGCATTACCGAATGATTAAGCGATCAAGCTTTCTCATTGTTGCTCAGAACAGTAGAGGATCACCCCATGAATGATACGGAAGCCTGTATAAAGATTGGGCTAAGAAAACCTATTTTCATACAAACTTCACACAAAGAACCTCGGGCTAACGATCGGGCTAAGCCTACAGAGCGTCTTTAACCCATTGAGTAATAACACCGACAACATTTTCGATCGCAATTTCCTGTGCGGTTTTTGTCGCCCGAATCACCACTTCGACTTTGCCATCTTTTAGCGCTTTCCCCGTGACGATACGGAAGGGAATTCCTACCAGCTCCGAATCCTTAAACTTTACGCCCGCCCGTTCATCACGATCGTCCAGTAAAGTCTCAACACCCGCTGCATTTAGATCCGCATAGATTTTTTCCGCTGCGGCCATCTGAACTTCGTCATTAACATTCGGGACAACAACGATCGCATGGTAGGGCGCGATCGCAACTGGCCAAATGATACCGTCTTTATCGTAGGACTGTTCTACCGCAGATTGAGCCA
>JANXNM010000178.1 GCA_025354065.1 Synechococcales cyanobacterium 340R_concoct_173_sub
TCCGACTACCTCGGCGATGAACATTTGGAATACAAAACCAAATCTCGCAGCACAGGCGGAGGAAAAAGCAACACCAGTATTTCCCAACAAGAGAAGACCCGTAAACTCTGTGCCCCCGAAGAATTCCTTCGTTTCCCGACTGGAACCTGTATCTTAATCAATCCTGGCTATTCAACGAAAACAGAAACCTCAGTCCCCTTACGCCTCGCCATCAAAATCCCCAAAGCCGATATTCACCGCATGGATACCAGTCAGCGCCATTGGGAACAGGTCAAATCTAAACTAATCAAACGTAGTGCCCAAATCAAAATCACCGACGACGAAATGCAAGTCCGTAAAGACTACTTCTACGATACCTATCCACTACCGAGCAAACCAGATCCTAACGCTGAGAAAACAGCAAAATGGAGTACAGCGAAAGGATTTTTATAGAGATAAATCATGCAACAAGCTGCCTTTGTCGATCGGTCTGATGGTTCCCACGCCCAGTCTTCCTACAATCACATGTCCCAGGAAATCGCCCAACTGGTGATTCAAATCCTGCGATCGTTAAAACGAAACGCCGAAAGCCCTATTCAAGGTATCTTGCTCGATCCAGAACCACGAGAGATCATAGACCCTGCTCATGGGGCTGAAGAAGGTGAAATCATCGATGCTACTATCCTGAATTTCTTTCCTGAACCCCGGTCCCCAGCAGCACTCCCCTCTGTGGATGATTTAGATTCATTTAGCCGATCGCCCCAAACTCTGCCAGAAATGCTTCAAACCGCAGAGAACCTGATTGCGGGAACAGTGGATCAATTAGTGAATCATTATGGCGACCGGAATGGCCAATACATTACTGAAAAATACCATCTTCAACAGGAAGGCAATCAATATCGAATCTATGACGAAAAAGGTTATGAATGTTTTGTGGCCGAGAAACGAGGAAGTGATGATTATGAAATTCTAAATAATGAATTGTCTAGTCCGCAAATGGTAGAAGTCTTGCGAGTCAGAGTAAATATGGAAGAGCAGGGACTCAAAGCGATCAATAACAACTTCAAATCCCAATTGGAATCACTTGGAAATCTAGCTCCCGAAGGAACCCAAGCTGCATTTGTCGCCGAATATCTACTCGAAGGCTACAACACTGATTCTATCCAAATGCCTCACTATGGATTCAGTCGGGATAATCAAGGGAATATCACTATTACTCGCGAGAACTCACCTTCATCTGATGTTAGATCGACCCACGACCTAACGCAAAACCCTTTAGGCTATATCGTTCTTCGTACTGAGTCGGGCAATATCACTGAATCGCACCTGACTGCACAAGACCAGGAGAATTTCGCCCAAGTTGCGCGTTATGCCCAGGAACATCCGATCGGCCCTGAAGTGCAAGCGATGGCGATCGTGGGGAGAGGGTTCGATCGGTCTTCATAATTTCCTAGAGGCGATCGATGCCTATAATGAGAGTAAAGCCGTTCCCTATCTAGACACCATGGTCTATCCACTACAAGATAAATATATTAGCCTTCTGACTGACTTTGGCTTTAAACGGGTCTTCGGGACGGAACCGAACAAAGCTTTCTTGATTGATTTTCTCAATACGCTCCTCCCTGATCAGCACCGTATCCAAGACCTCTCCTTTAAAAATAATGAGAACTTGGGCAGTACACAAATCGATCGTAAAGCGATCTTCGATATTTATTGTCAAGCCGAGAGTGGAGAACGGTTCATTGTCGAAATCCAGAAAGCGAAACAAAATTTCTTTAAAGACCGTAGCGTTTACTACGCGACATTCCCCATTCAAGAACAGGCCCAAAAAGGTGATTGGAACTTTCAACTTGGGTTTGTTTATACTGTCGGCGTTCTAGATTTTATTTTTGACGACCACAAACATGATGAGACGATCGTTCATTTTGTAGAACTCAAAAATCAACATTGTGAGGTCTTCTACAATAAACTCAAGTTCATTTATATAGAATTACCTAAGTTCAAGAAGACGCTCAATGAACTAAATACCCATCTTGAGAAATGGCTTTTCTTGCTTAAGCACTTGGCTGAACTGAGCGATCGTCCGAATCCGCTTGAAGAGAGCGTATTTAGAGATCTCTTTGCCGCAGCAGAAATTGCCAATTTCTCTGTGGATGAACAAGATAGCTATCAAAATAGTCTTAAGTATTATCGTGATATGAATAATATTCTTGATACATCTAGACAAGAAGGAAGAATTGAGGGGATTGAACTTGGCGAACTCAAGGCGGAAACCCGAATTCTTGATCGTAATCGGTCTGTTATCCTAAGCCTTCTTTCTCGAACGATTGGTCAACTCCCTGATGATGTGGAACTCCAAATCAACCAACTATCTTTAGACCGAATAGAACTATTAACTCGAAAATTCTTGGACTTTAAGAATGAGGATGATTTAGTTGATTGGCTGAGAAGTTTGGATAGATGACGATCGCTTCTTCATCGAATGATAGAAAGCCTACAGATCCAAATTGATCTGTAGGCTTTCTATTGGTCAACCATCGTCGCTACGGAGCTAGCATTGGGTTAGAGTAATCAGTCTGGATAGAATGTTCCTGGGGCTTGAGTAATAGGATTCCAGACTTAGTTCTCCAAGAACCAAACCAGCAGAAATCAAACCATCCAGATCGTTCAGCATTGAGATGAACCCTGATATTTGGCAATCGCTGCGTTTCGTCATTCAGATTTTGAATTAGATGTAGGACTAAATTCCGGTCATCAGAATGAACAAAATCAAAGATCGATCGGCCTAACAGATGACGATGTTCTATCCCCAGATAAGCCTGAGCTGCTTTACTACAATTGGAAATTCTATGGTTTCCTCCTAAAGAAAAAGCAAGATGAGCAATTTCTTGAAATAAGAAATTCTGCTGCCAGGTCTGAGTGATCAGTGTTGTACCCAGCCGTCGCTCCTCAGTAATATCCTGAGCCACAATAAACAATGCAGAGGGGGATTGCCAACAAGTAGAAATCCGAATCCAATGGATAGATTGATCCTGATGGACGACTCGGTAGGTATGAATTGGAAGATCCTGCTGCTGATTTGGGGAATTTAAGAAGAAGGAATTCAGAGTATTAACATCATCGCAGTGAATGGAAGCGAGGAAAGACTCTAAGCGACCATCAAATCGATTCAAATCAAGATCATGTAAATTGGCCTGAAGCTTAGTCCAAGTAAACCGTTGTGCGATGGGATTCCAAATAGACAGCCCGATCTGGACTGAACTTAAGGCAAAGCTCAATAACGCTCTATTCAAAATAGGATTCATGTGCAACTTCCATACGTAGGGAAATAGAAATTAATTGCAGCCAACTGTTTGTCGGGCAAAAGTAAGTAGAGTGGCTGATTTATCTGTAAGACTTTACAAAGCTTAGATCCATCTCACAGAGAGGCTTCCGGCTATCATGAGGAGCTTACAAATAATTGACCACATTAACCTAATTGTCATGAAAATAAAACCCCTGATACTATTTAAGTAATTGAAAGCTCTTATGCTTAAGAGTGGAGATGCAGCTAAAAAGAATGAATGAACTAGAAAAATTAGCGTTTTATCTACAGTAATACTTCCATTATAAAAATGGGGGGTTACTTCATAGGAACCTCACTAAAAATCTGTCAAATTACGGAGATGAGATAAGCATTTTTATACTGGTATACGACTTAATAGGTATTTCTGAAAATCTTTCAATATAAAGATATCAGCCCATGGGGGGATTCAAAATTTGGGTATTCTTCGAGTCCGTCTAATAGTCGGATTGGATTTCAGGTCATTTCCTTCTTTTTTGAGAGAAAGCATATGCATCCAAAATCCAGAGAACGAGGCTTCGGTAAAAGAGACCGATCGTAAAAATAGATGTCTTGCCAATTCATGACTATCTAGGCTTTCAGGATGGGTCTTGAGCGCCTCGGTGGTCATGGATTCGATCTCCTCCTTAATCTGTTTTAGATTAAGTGGAGAGATGATTTGTCGAGTCGTTACATCAAAGGAAAAGATAATTTCTTGCTTTCTAATAACATTAAATCCAGTAGATGAGAGCGTCTCTATCGACCAGCGCAGATGTTCGGATGGATTTTGTGCGGAGATTTCAACCCATTTAAGAAGAATTCGATTCACTCGCTGTGCATCATCTCGTCTGACCCAAAAGACATTAACTTCGGGCTGCGATCGTTCTTCTACAACCGGAAGGACTTCGGGGATCTGGATTTGTTTAGGAGATTGCCCTAGGTTTGTTCTACTTAGGTCGATCGGTGGCTTTGTAATGGGTTTGTCATTCTTGTGAATGGTTAGAAGTGTTGGTTTCTTCTCGACTCTAGGGAA
>JANXNM010000236.1 GCA_025354065.1 Synechococcales cyanobacterium 340R_concoct_173_sub
CCTCAACTGGCCCTTGAATTTGCAATTCGTCATCGCGACGCAGCCATCTTTGTTTTCAAAGATCTGCATCCTTGCTTAGAAGGTGCAGGCAACGCAGAGGTTATTCGTTGTGTTCGAGATGCGATCGCATCCTTCAAAGGGACCCAGAAAACCATCATTCTCATGTCTCCGTTCCAGCAGATTCCGATCGAACTGGAAAAAGAAGTAGCTGTGCTTGACTTCGCCTTGCCCTCCATGAAGGAGCTTGAAAGTGTTCTCAATCGTCAGCTAGCCTCAACTAGGGGAAAAGCCCTAACGGATGAAACCAGAGAAAAGCTGATCAGGGCGACTCTTGGGTTGACAAAGGATGAGGCTGAAAAGGTTTACCGCAAAGCCCAAGTGACCGCTAACAAGTTGACTGAAGCCGAAGTTGGGATTGTCCTTTCTGAAAAGAAGCAGCTCATTAAGCGTAATGGAATCTTGGAATACATTGAGGAGGACGAGACTCTGGCCTCTGTCGGCGGACTCGAAGAACTCAAACATTGGCTAACCCAACGATCGAACGCCTTCACTGAACGTGCTCGTGAATATGGGTTGCCTCAACCAAAAGGAATGCTTATTCTAGGTGTCCCCGGTTGCGGAAAGTCATTAATTGCCAAGACTACAGCACGTCTGTGGGGTTTACCGTTACTGCGTCTCGATATGGGCCGGGTTTACGACGGTTCCACCGTAGGTAAATCTGAAGCCAACCTCCGAGCTGCTTTGAAAACGGCTGAATCTATTTCCCCTGCCATCTTGTTCATTGACGAACTCGATAAAGCCTTTGGTGGTGCAGGCGGATCCTCTGATTCAGATGGCGGCACCTCAAGCCGGATTTTTGGCTCGTTCCTCACTTGGATGCAAGAGAAAACCTCTCCCGTCTTTGTGATGGCTACCGCCAACCGAGTCGAACGTCTCCCCAGTGAATTTCTTCGCAAAGGGCGGTTTGACGAAATCTTCTTTGTCGATCTGCCAACCGCAGAAGAACGAGGAGACATATTTAAAATTCACCTCATGAAGCGACGGCGCGAGATCGATCGATTTGATCTTGTCCAGCTTGCCAATGTCTGCGATGGCTTTTCAGGCGCAGAAATTGAACAAGCTCTCATCGCTGCCATGTATGAAGCGTTTGCTCAGGAACGGGAGTTCACCCAGTTGGACATTATTGCAGCGTGCCGCGCTACGATGCCGCT
>JANXNM010000275.1 GCA_025354065.1 Synechococcales cyanobacterium 340R_concoct_173_sub
GAGCGAGCTAGTGATGGCAGGCGGCACCTTCATCGACGGCAGCACCTCGGAATTTTCAGCAGATGGCCCATTGCGGGAACCCTACACGGTGTTTTGCCAAGGTGGAACACACTGGACCCATGTGGCGATCGCATTAGAGGAGGCGATCGAGGCGGTTGGAGCGGCGTCTTAATCTCAAGCAATTTCACTTCTAAAGATTTTAAAGGCTTAAACCTGAATTTTTCGCTTTGGTGAGGTGTCGTATTTTGGTGAAGTACGATCGTCAAGATTGTCGCAAGTGCAGTGGACTGAATACAGACAGAAAGTCTGGGGTCTTGCTATGCTGAAGAGAGAAGAAACTTGAAGTGCTATGAAGTACCCCTTTCATACCCAATCTAATGCCGTCGTAGGCGAAACGGATCAAAAGTTGATTGCAGCGATCGAACTACCGACACAACAGATACAAGAATTTTGTCAAAGGTGGCAAGTGACCGAATTTGCCTTATTTGGCTCCGTCCTCCGAGAAGACTTTCGCCCGGATAGCGATATTGACATTCTCGTAACCTTTTCCTCGACTGCTAAGCGAGGTTTAGCCGAAACCCTGCAAATGCACGACGAACTGCAAGTCATTTTCAACCGAGAAGTAGACTTAATTGTGAAATCTGCAATCAAACGCAGCGAAAACTGGTTAAGACGCAAGAATATTTTAGAATCAGCCCAAGTTATTTATGCAATCTGATCAAGAATCTCTGATCGACATTGCCAATGCTATTAGACGGATTTTGCGCTACACCAGTGGAATCAGCAAATTAGAGTTGGAAATCAATGATGAAAAACTATCAGCAATCCTCTACCAAATTACAATTATTGGTGAAGCTACTAAACAGCTTTCTCAAGAAATTCGTCAGCAACATCCAGAAATTCCCTAGCGAGAAATGGCAGGAATGCGAGATGTGATTGTCTATGAATACGATCGGACTGCACTCTGCGTTTATGTATTGTGGCAGTATGTTGAGACTCAATGTACTGCCTTTAGGCTGATTGAAAATTTTACAGATATACAGTTACTGTGACGACAAATTGTAGCTACAATGGAGTTGCTATAGCAGTTATCTGGTGATGGAATTTGAGTGGGATGAGGACAAGCGCCTCGCTAACATCAAGAATCATGGTATTGATTTCGTCGATGTCTCAGAGGTGTTTGATGGCGATATCTTC
>JANXNM010000281.1 GCA_025354065.1 Synechococcales cyanobacterium 340R_concoct_173_sub
ACCGATCGCCGTATAACCTTTCCCACACAAGGCAATGGCTCACCTGTTTCTGGGTCACAAGCAATGCCTCGATCATCAATAGTATTGCTATATAAATCTGCACATATCAAACCCTGTTCCCGATCGAGATAAATTAAAAAATAACCCTTTTCATCCAGTTCAATAAATCGATTAGAAAGTTCAACATCGATCGCCTGAGCTGATTCAAAGGAAATAGGAGTCATTGCATCTTGAAAACTAGTCACAAAAATACCTCAAAAATAAAATTTGTTCTACAGCCGCTATATCTTCTCATCCAAGGCGATCGGCATGACCTTAAAGGGTAAATCCTCATTCACCGCCTCAATTTCCTGTTGTTCCATGGCATTAATCCGATCGATATTGTTTCGTAAAATATGGGACAGTTGCGGATCATAAAAACGATGCAATGAATAGTTTACTACTGCCGGAAACCCACGCCGTTTCTTGTGTCTACCGCCTGCACCCGGATCAAATTGACGAATACCGTTTTGAATTGCCCACTCAATTGGCTGATAGTAACAGGCTTCAAAATGCAACGAATCAACCTCTACCGTCGAACCCCAATATCGACCATACAACCGATCGCCATCTCTCAAACAAAAGGACATGCCCACAGGATTATGATCATCAGACTCAGTATAGGCTGCAAAGAAAACAACCCGATGTCGCCAAATTGATTCTA
The DNA here is from genome assembly GCA_025354065.1 of Synechococcales cyanobacterium 340R_concoct_173_sub. Next base: position 704 of record JANXNM010000281.1, read on the forward strand.
AATGCTCAAAGAATGCTTGAGTTAAATATTTACTCCCCCACCCACCAAATTTATCACAGGTATCCGCATAAAATTCATACATTCGCTTAAATAAATGGGACGGAATCTCATCCCCTGTCCAAACTTTAAAATGTATTCCAGATTCAGTAATAGACTTGCGCTCTCGCTTGATATTACGTCTTTGATTTGAATTAAATGATTTAAGATAGTCATCAAACGTTTTATAGTTATTATTACCCCAAATATAACCATGGTGTTGCCAAAGGCTGAAGCCTAGTGACTCCAATTGCGATCGCCAAGCCGGATCAACGTACAAAAAATTACAGCCTGAAAGCTGATTACGAACACAAAATTGATCGATTACATTAATCATCATTTTCGTCAGCATCGTCTCATCTTCAGATTCATGAATCAAAAAACGATAGCCTTCTGCTGGAGTAAAGGGCGACATTCCCAATAACTTCGGATAATAGTCCCGCCCCAATCGCTCGGAAAGCTCGGCCCATTGATTATCAAATACAAACTCACCATAACTATGGCCTTTGACATATAAAGGAGCTGCCGCCACCAGTTGCCCGTCCTTGCACACAATCAAATGATTCGGCAACCAACCTGTGTTTGCGCTCGTGCTTCCGGACGTTTCCATATTCCGCAACCAGGCCCAAGTCAAAAACGGGGTCGCCAGCTTCAGAGCCATGGCATCCCACTCCTCCGGGGAGACTTGTGCAAGAGTATTCACCCAAGCGACTTCATATTGCATCATCGTCTCTAATCCCTAATTCATCTGCTCCCTTACTAGCTTAGTAGACAGAACCCAAATCGGGAAAGCACCTAGTCTATATAATTTAAAATAACCTCCATTCAATCGCCACCATGCTCTCCAAAATCCTGGCCCAGTCGATCGCAGACGATATCAGCAACACCATTAAACAAGGCTTCGAGATTAAAACAAGTCAAGTCCTCCACGGCGGAGACATTAATCAAGC
>JANXNM010000282.1 GCA_025354065.1 Synechococcales cyanobacterium 340R_concoct_173_sub
GTTGTACCCGATGGCGACACCAACACAGAAGCCATTGCAAAGGCGATCGACCAAGCGAAGGCTGAAACTACTAAGCCCACTATGATCAAAGTCCGCACCACGATCGGCTTTGGTTCCCCAAATAAAGGCGGCACCGCAGGCGTTCACGGTGCAGCTCTGGGCACAGACGAAATCAAACTGACCCGCGAAGCATTGGATTGGAACTACGAGCCATTTGTGGTTCCTGACGAAGCCAGAGCTTACTACGCCAAAGCTGTAGAGCGCGGTGCAGCAGCAGAAGCTGAGTGGAACACAACTTGGGAAACTTACAAAACCAAGTATCCCGAAGACGCAGCCCGCATCACCCGTCAAACCAGCTACGAACTGCCGACAGGTTGGGAGAAGTGTTTGCCAACTTACACCCCTGAAGACAAGCCCCTAGCGACCCGTCAGACTTCTGAGAAGACCCTGAACGCGATCGCGAATGCAGTTCCCGAACTGATCGGCGGTTCTGCTGACTTAACCCACTCCAACTTGACCCAACTCAAGGGGTTCGCTGATTTCCAAAAAGGAAGCTACGCTGGTCGTAATCTTCGCTTTGGCGTTCGGGAACACGGGATGGCGGCTATTTGTAACGGCATCTACCTACACAAAACTGGATTGGTTCCTTTCGGCGCAACCTTCCTAGTCTTCGTGGATTACATGCGCGGCGCAGTTCGGTTGTCGGCTTTGGCTGACACCCAAGTGATTTATGTCTTGACCCACGATTCGATCGCCCTCGGTGAAGATGGCCCGACTCACCAACCCGTGGAAACGATCGCATCTCTCCGCGTCATCCCGAACCTCTTGGTATTCCGTCCTGCGGATGGTAACGAGACATCTGGATCCTACAAAGTGGCTATGGAACGTCGTACAACTTCTTCCATCATGGCCATGACTCGTCAAGCCTTACCTCAGTTAGCTGGTTCTAGCATCGAAGCAGTTGCACGCGGTGGATATATTCTGTCCAACGACGGCGATTTGTCTGACATCATCCTGATTGGTACGGGTAGCGAAGTCAGCCTTTGTGTTGATACCGCCGCTAAACTCCGCGCTGATGGTCACAAAGTTTGTGTTGTCTCCATGCCTTGTGTGGAACTGTTTGAAGAGCAAGATGCAGCTTACAAAAATGCAGTATTGCCAAAAGCAGTTACTAAGCGTCTCGTGGTGGAAGCTGGAACAACGTTTGGCTGGCACAAATACGCTGGAACTGAAGGCGATGTTGTGGGAATTGATACCTTCGGCGCATCGGCTCCGGGCGGCGTATTGATGAAGGAATTCGGCTTCACGGTCGAGAATGTCTATAACCGTGCAAAAGCATTGTTGGGCTAGACCTTCAAATTTGAATAGTTAGGAATTGATGACTAACTGTTAAATGAAACGCTCCTCAAAAATGGGGGGCTTTTTTGGCGATTTCCTTCCGTCACATGAGGGACAATCCGACCTCTAAATCATCCCAGTATTCTGACTCAACCTCTCGGGACTAGGCCGCCAACGCTTGAAGAAAGAACTTACGATATAAATCACAACTGGGAATCAATTGCTGATTTTCTACCGACACCAATCCTTGAGTCTGAAGATTAAAGGCGATTAACGGCTCCACGTACTTGATGACTTCGCCCTTAACGATCGCCTGCATAACGGGAATAGATTCAGGAGCTTGACGCAAATCTGAGAGTTTTTGGCGCAGGTGACTTGCGTAAATACCATTTGGTTCAATTGCACTTTCAAACAATTGATCAATGGTCACTTCCGGCAAACTCAACTGATACAGTCCCCAATGAATCAGAAATGGATTTCTGCCCACGAGCTTCGACATTTCTTCTGCAATTTGGTCAGGGTTAGAAAGGGTATAGCGCTTAGCTAATTCTCTGACCTGCGACAATCCAAAACCAGGCAAATCAATTAACACACCTGCATTGAATGGGGACTGCGTTAAGTTCATCGGGACATATACATCCGTGGCATATACCAACGCCAATCGAAGCTGTTGCCACAGTTCACTATGCCGATCGCCATACCGTCCTTTTTCATGCCATGTCCGCAGCATTCCAAAAAAGTCCGCTGCAATATGATCATGGCCAAATACCACATCCACATCATCTAACACCACAACTAAGGGCATTCCCAGTTGGGGTAAAATGTAATTCTCAAAATAGTGGGTGCAATTGTAGCTCACCCCAAATAAACTATCCCACTGCTCATTGAGCTTGTTTTCAAGACCCAAACTTCGGGCTACAACCGCACATAACCATTTCAAAAAGCGACCCAAATCCTGCATCACCTCTGCATCCACAAGACGCAAATTAATCATCACCGTCGTCACAGGCTGCGATCGTACCTCCAACAATACCTTTGCCACTAGCGAACTCTTGCCTGACTGCCGAGGAGCCTTAAGCCGCACCAAACCGCCACACTCATGCAAAATGGCATCCTGAAAAACCGCCTCAACTGGAGACCTAGATACATAAAATGGTGAATCTAACGACAACTGACCACTGGGAGGCAATACCAAACGACCGCCCACGGCACCTTCTGAATCGGTATAGTCTTCTGGACTCAGAACCAATTCAAAGGCTCGGAAATAACATTCTAAAGTCTGTTGATCTACCGATATCTTTCGTCCACGCACCCGCGCCAACGTATTCGCACTCAAACCAGTCCGATCGCTCAAGTCCTGAAGCGTCAACAACTTACTATCATTATGTTGATTTACATAACGCATTTCAGCCGACTGGAGCCGTTGCCAACCCTTTTTACTTAGAAGAATGCCACGCTTACGTTTCGCTACTTGAGGTTTCTGGGACATTATCAATGTTGACAGCAACAGTGCTCTCGATTTACTGAAAACTTATGGAATTGATTTATTATTACTCGATCGTATCATGATTAGAGGGTGAGACCCCCTACTTCAGGAGAAGGAGTTATTTACTTGAAAGGTATAAAATTTGTTAATGCACGGATTCTTAAGAAAATAGGAGGATAACATAGGAAATATAGGATTTAACGCCCTATTTTCATCTTTAGTCTATAAACTTTGACCTCGATCGGCTTAATCTTGCTAACTACGTTTTTTTGATTTCCAGGTTCCGCCATAGCAATAGTGAGTATTATTTTCTGAAACCTGACTGCAACATTTTTGACACACAAAGATCCATTGTTTTGAGGCATCATGCTGCACTCGGAATAAACATGAAAATACCGCCTGACACCGATCGCAATTCTTTTCCCGTTGCCGAGTCATAGTTCAAATCACTCCAAATACTTATACTAAATAATACTAACCAAACTATATGCGATCGCTGCTGAAAGAATAGGCACCGTTAAATTATCAATACCCAAATTAGAGAACGCTTCTAATACGGCAGATAAGATTCCAATGGTGAATGCAATTGCTATCAACTGCGCTGTTGAACCCACAACATTGCTCAAAATGATCCCCGAAACCAGAGTCGCCACGATCGCCATGGTAAGTGAGCCTTCCCAACTTTTCTCCATTCCCCAAAGATGATAGCGATGTCGGCCAAACCGTTTGCCCACCAACCCCGCCAGCCCATCGCCCCAAGTCATCACCAAAATTCCCAACACCCCAAATTCGGGTCGATTCATACCCCAAAACCATCCCACTAAGACGGCGATACTTACGGCATAAAAAAATGTCCCAAAACTTTTCCGGCCCACATTATCAATACGCGGCAAAAGTTGAAACCGATAGGAAGCCAGCGTAACGATCGCAAAAAAAACGCCCGCACTCACCCCAATCCATCCCGGAATATTCATCCACCACGCCAATAACACAATATTTCCCGTACCCATGTGAACCACCTTACGCACCAGTTCCGAACCTTCTGGCACCAGTCGATCGACCCCGATCGCAGTTAGCCCCACTAGTGCCAACCATAAGGCCGCTATTGCAACTTTTATTTCCACTGCCTCCACTGCGCCTAGCCACTCAATCACAGCCCTTGCTCCAAAATCTAAAATTCCCGGCTCTTCTCTTACCCTAGAATAAAAGATGGAAATTATGACGCGATGTTAAGAAAAAACTATGAAAGTTGCAGTCACGGGTGGAACCGGATTTGTGGGAAGTCGGTTGGTGGAAAAACTTGAAGCAGGTGGACATCAGACCGTGTTGTTGAGCCGCAATGCCGATCGTGCGCGCCAACAATTTCCCGCCGATGTCTACAAAAACGTCACCATTGTCTCCCTGACATCCACTTCTTGGGAATCGTCCCTGAGTGGCTGTGATGGCGTGGTCAATCTTGCGGGAGAACCGATTTCTGATGCACGCTGGAGCGCCGATCGGAAAAAACTCCTGATGGACAGCCGCGTTGTCACTACCGAAAAATTAGTGGACGCGATCGCCGCAGCGGAAGTCAAACCCAAAGTATTGGTCAGCGCATCAGCCATTGGATTCTACGGCACCAGCGAAACAGCAACCTTTGACGAAAGCAGTCCAGCAGGTGAAGATTTTCTAGCGGAGATTTGTAAGAGTTGGGAAGCCGCTGCCAATGTTGCCCAAGCATCCGGCACCCGAGTTGCAATCATCCGTCTTGGCATTGTATTGGGCATGGGTGGTGTGATTGGCAAAATGTTGCCGCCGTTCAAATTGTTTGCGGGAGGACCGATCGGCACAGGGAAACAGGGATTCTCATGGATTCATCGCGATGATGCAGTGGACTTATTAATGCAAGCCCTGACTGAACCCACTATGGAAGGTGTTTACAATGGCACGGCCCCAAACCCCGTCACCATGGGCGAGCTTTGCAGCGAAATGGGGAAATCTCTTGGTCGTCCGTCTTGGCTTCCGGTCCCTGCGATCGCCCTTGAAGCATTACTCGGGGAAGGCGCAAAGTTAGTTCTAGAAGGTCAAAAAGTATTGCCAACGCGATCGTTATCGACTGGATTTAAGTTTACGTATTCATTTGTTTCAGATGCATTAAAACAAGTTCTAGCAGGTGCTTAGGAATGAAGATTAATAGAAAAGTACGATCGGAGTTTTTTGGCTACCCTTAAGACACACAAGGAATTGACGTTTCATCTAATGTGGTTTTCCTACAATCACTAACCCTCCCATACCTAATATTTTCACCAAACTCTACCGCACCACTGTGAATACAATCCTCGTTCAACAAACCAAAATCAAAGAAGATCTGGCAGGCATCAAAAATCCGCTCTGCCGATCGATTCTTTTACTTCAGCCTCAGCCCACCGGAAAAGTTGCGCTATTGTTCCATGGATTCACCGCCGCACCGTATCAGTTTGG
>JANXNM010000389.1 GCA_025354065.1 Synechococcales cyanobacterium 340R_concoct_173_sub
AGGTTCTTTTGCTGCATCACCTTCACCTTCACCACCTTCACCTTCACTAGCAAACGCGCAAAAACTAGTAAGAGCACGCTTGGGACTATCTCGCCTTTGTGGTGCGTTGAATATTCCAGACACAGCGTCTTACGATTTGACAACTGGCTACAGTATTTCTGATAGAAATCAGGCCCGTCCTGTTGTCATGCCGAAGTTCCCGGCACTTTACTATATTTTCCCTCAGGAAATACACGACTTGAAGGGTACTGTTGACATTCGCCAACCGGATGGTACTCTGGATGAGAAAAAATTTGGGTTGAAGAGTACGGACAAAGAACCCTACATCGTAGATAGTTACGTTCAATCGTCACTGGGTAGCTACCAGTTTCAACCAGTCGGAAATGATGTCGCAAATGGGCCATCTCCAATTTTCACTGGTGCTTTTGTAAAAGCCGCTGTTCCTACATCATTTCCAAACTCAGTTGCTATTCCAGCCGTTGCTCGCTTCCCGGATGACATACAACAGGTTTTTCCTACTAAAGACTTCAAGGTAGACAAAGTTGCGATCAAACCTCGTAACCTTCCCGGATTTGCCCTGAAAAATTCATCTACTGACAATTGGTTATTACCTTCGTCCGATAATGTCACTGGTGCAGGAGATGGTAATGCAAACATCCCAACCAATATTATTGAAGCTCCAATTCTCTCGGGGACGGCTTTAGTTAATAAACCCTTTGCTGTACCGTTCCTCGATCGGGCTTTCTTTGATGGCCGACAACTAATGCTCGCACGGACATTGGATCTTGATGTTGGGATGATGCGGAGTGCTAAGACTGCTGATACAAAGCTGAAAGGGGGACAACGTAAGGAGCCATTACTACCCATGAGCGGAATTGTCTATGCGTTCCGTGAAGATGCGGTTCGTGAAGATGCGATCGCCCGTCCGGCAGGAACAAGGATGGATGCTACCAAACCTGATGCACCGAAAGATCCACCTCTGCAAGCTAATGGAAGCTCAATTAAGTCAGTGGATTATCTGCCTGATCCAAGTCGTCGCATTCATGGTTTCCGTCTGAGAAATGGTCGCCAAGTGAAGCGTGATGCGGGGTACGAGTCTGGAGTATTTAATGCTGCGGATAACTATAGAGGTCTCTCATTCTTCACGGATCAGCCTCTATATATCCAAGGTGATTTAAACCGACATCAGAACGGTGCAGATGACAAGATGGGTGATCCTCTGGAAGAATTCACTGGAGGAACTGCTTCCTTGATCCGAGGTCTGACTCTTGATGACAACCAATACTATGACCGTTTTTATAACCGTGGTGGTGGTGGCAACAGCGGTAAAAAAGATGATAAATTTGCTAGCTTAACGGGCGATCGGTGGAGACCTACAGAGTTGCTTGCAGATTCGATTTCCATTCTTTCTGACAACTTCTGCGATGGCAGTATTTCAGATATGTTTGTTAGCTATGACAATACTGATGCTGACAAAGGATATCAACGTCATCCGAACAAATCCGTCTTAAATGATACATCCCAACGCGCCGTTTACCATGATGGTCCATTGTCATTCACAAAAACGGGTCTATATGGTCTAGGTTGTTTGTCTGGTACAGGATATACGTCCTTTAAAAACTCCGATCGGCCTGACACTAGGCTCAACTCAACAGTGACGGGCAAGACAGGTTATTACGACTGGTTACGTGAAAATCCAAATGTAACTAGCTACAATGAGGCAGCAGCTAGTAGCTATGAAGTGACCACAATGCCTGCGGGTGACTATGCTACTCCCATTAAGATTTCACGTTCTGGCCTTCCTTTACTCAGTCAGCCCTCCGGTCTCCCAACGAATACACCGAATATTCCGTATGATGATAAAAAAATCGATCAAAAAGTTTCGGCGGTAGGAAATACGTATGCCTATGCAGATAAGACTTTGCCTGAGACTAGAAACATGGGGTTTGGAGCAATCCAGAAGAGTGGTGGCATCCGTAGGGTTGGAACTGCTTCATCTCTGCAGCCTGATGGTACTCTGCGGACTAATGATGCTACCAACATCAATGCCATTGTAGTTAGTGGTATTGTCCCGTCTCAACCTGGAAACAGCTACGGTGGCCTGCACAACTTTCCTCGATTTATTGAGAAATGGGGGGTAAACACTACCTTAGACTACGTTGGCTCGTTCTTGCAGTTGAGCTTTAGCAACTATGCAACGGCTCCATTCCAAATGGTGGCCTGGGAATATGATAAATCTGGTGCGTTGACCCCGTCTTTTGACGATACAAACCAAAACCTTGAATATTACGATGCTCCTAGCCGTCAGTGGGGATATGACGT
>JANXNM010000397.1 GCA_025354065.1 Synechococcales cyanobacterium 340R_concoct_173_sub
GGACAACGCTTAGTGAATGGCGTTTACGAACCGATGGAACTGGCTCCCAATTGGCTAGGACTGCCCAGTATTCATAGTTCTCTTTTGGGCCTTGATCTCTGCCTTGAACCCCCTAGTTTACTCGCGAGTTTAGCGCCTGCCTCCCTCAATCTCCGCTTCTACGATCCGCTCACTTGTGAGAAACTTCTCAGCTATGCGGAGCTGGCTTATGCTAGACAAGAGGCTCAGCAAGAAGTCTTATTGGAACGACAAAACACTGAAGCAGAACGACAAAACACTGAAGTAGAACGACAAAAAGTCAATCGTCTTGCCCAAAAGCTCCGATCGCTCGGGATTGATCCGGATATCGACGATCTCTAGTGATGTCCGGTGATAAACAAAGAACTGCCATGGATTGACAGCCCAAGAAACCGGATTCGGATTTCTAGCCGCTTCCAACTGGGTTCTAGCTAATTCAATCAGCCACTGATAAACCCTGTTTGCCTCATCTTTCACCAGATTTCTTAAGCTCTATGTAAAATTACGATCGATCGCGCCCCAAGTGAGAGAAAATTTGTCATCATATTAAAAGTTTCTTTCTCTCGCCACCGCTTATGTCTCGTGCTGTTATTCTCACAGCTCTCCCGGTAGAGTATCTCGCCGTTCGCGCTCATCTTCAGGCGTTGCAAGAGGAAGTCCATCCTCGAGGCACGATTTATGAGCGGGGGACGTTTAGTGCGAATGAGTACGATTGGGAGGTGGGAATTGTTGAGATTGGGGCGGGAAATGTGGGGGCGGCGTTGGAGGCGGAGCGGGCGATCGCACATTTTAAGCCTGATGTGATTTTGTTTGTGGGTGTGGCGGGTGGGATTAAGGATGTGGCGATCGGAGATGTGGTGGTTTCTACGAAAATTTATGGCTATGAGTCGGGGAAGGCTGAGGAGCGATTTAAGCCGAGACCGGAGATTGGGTTGTCGGCGTACAATTTGGAGCAACGGGCTAGGGCTGAGGCGAAGAAAGGGGAGTGGCTGGAGCGGTTGGCGGTGGTTAATCATTAAATAGATTTGATTTTGGGTTATTAGTAGAGATAACCCAATAAATTATGAAGGAAGGGAAAAGGAGGCAATTGTTATTATGAAGATTTTGAATCTTATAGAAAAATTTGTGCTGTTTGTGGTTATAACAGTACGAGTGTCAGAAATTCAGGGTATGGACAAGACTTTGTAGTAGCTGATACGTATGTTGTGCTATCTAGAAATTATTGTACTCTCATCCACCAGAATTAACTAGGTGTGTAACATTTGAGTTAATACTCTTTTTTACTAAAAATGTAAAATTTTCATTGCAAAGTAATTAGCTCTACTTTGTGAATCTATGCAGTCTATTACATTCTCTACTTTTACCTAGGAAATTTAGTTATGACAGATCCATCAACTCTCTTAGTCGGAAGCATTCTTAAGTTAGCATTCGACGAGTTCATTAAGTCAAGTGTAGGTGAGACCGCTAAAACTCTGACTGGAAAAGCTCTAGGTAGAGCAAATGAGCTACGCCAAACTCTTTTGAGCTACTTTGTAAGCAAAAAGAATCAGAAAGCGGTCGAAGCCATTAACACAATTGAGGAGACAGGTTCAGAAAATGCTCTAGGCAAGCTAGAAGTACATCTAGAAATAGCTATGGAAACTGATAAACCTTTTTCAAAAAAAGTGAGATTACTTGTAGAAGAAATTGAATCATTGAGAACAGTCAAGCAAGTGATCGGTCAAGACCTAGAAATTGAAGGAAGTCTAGAAGCTGAAGGACTGAAACAAGTTACGGATTCAGGAACTGCCGATGTTGAGCAAATAATGTTTAAAAATGTACAAGTTAAAAAAGATGTCAGACTTACAAATCTGATTCAAGAAACATTATCTGTACATGATGTGTTCTAGTTGATTGGTTATTGAATAAATCGGGACTGATTTCGCAGCATGAGAGCTAGAAAAAGTTGCTGAGAGAGGGATACGAGAATTGGGCGATCGAGACAAGTACTAGAGAATTCCACCAGAAAAGACTGGAAGCCTTATTCTCTGGTTCAAGCCCTCGTAGACCTTAATTACGTCGAAATCCTACAAGCTTTTTCCTGTAAGAGTTCTACTATCCCATGACATGGAAATAGTCCCAATAAACTGAATAATATCTTTGAAAATAAAAAATGGAGGAAATCTAAAAGTGGTAGAAAATGAAAGAAGTCAAGAACTTGAGAGTATGATAAAAGTATATAAACAACAACTAATAGATGTAAGAGAGATTAAAAATAGAAAACTTGAAAGTCAAACGCTTCGTTTAATTGGTTTAGCCTATCTCCGATTTGAAGAATATCAACAATCTAAATTATATTTTGAGCAGCAGATACAAATTTCTCAAGAGTTAAGAGATCGTAATGGAGAAGCAGAGGCACTTGGAAATTTAGCTCTATCTCTACAAGGAATGAAGCAGTATGAACGATCGATCGAGTTTTTTCAAAAGTACTTAGAATTTAGTAACGAAATCAATCATCTTATAGGTAAGGCTTTTGCATTAACAAATATAGCGAAAGCTCATGTTATACTTCTACAGTATAAGCAGTGTATTCATTACAGTCAACAATGTCTTCCTATTATCAAGGAACTAAAAGACCTCTCTCAAGAAGCAACTTTCTTTCAGAATTTAGCATTAAGCTATCACAATCTTAGTCTATTTGAAGATGCAGTCACCTTTTATAATGAGGCTTTAGATATATATGACGTATTGAAGAACTATAGCGAAAAAAGTTCAGTACTAAGATCTCTAGGAAGTAATTACCTTTCTCTTGGTCGTTTTCAAGAAGCCATCACAGTATATGAGGCAGCATTAGGAATTTATGAAACTTTAGATGACCAACAATCTTCTAAGGCATACTGTCTATATTCAATTGGAAATGGATATTACCACCTTAACGATTATATTAAAGCAAATTATTTATATAACCAAGCTTTAAACATTTTTCAAGAAACTGGAGATCTATCAGGTGAAGCATATGTCTTATCTGATTTAGGTGAAATTAATACACACTTAAATAAGTACAAAGAGGCTACTCAACTACTTAGTAAATCTTATTCAAAAATGAGAGAACTAGAAGATCTAAATGGATCAGCAATATGTTTGGGACGTCTAGCTTCTATGTTAATTACACAAGGTCTGTATAGTCAGGCGCTAGATATTGTGGATAAGTGTCTCAAGTTTTATGGAAAAGCAAATAAACCACTTTTAGCTGCCTATTATGGATTTTTCCTTAAGGGGAAAGCTATATCTAGAATGGACAAAAATCGGAAATATGAAGCAGTTGGATACCTTCAAACAGCATATGAACTTCTCGAATCCGTAGGAGATGCAAACTATATTAATCAACCTAAAGATGAACTTAAGCGTCTTGGTGTAAATATTTCACAAACTATTTTAGAAGATAGCAAAGCTGAGAACTTATATTTTGAAAATATATCCCAGGAAGTTACACAATCACCAGTAATTCGAGATAATTTTCCACAACTAGGTATGAAAGGAAGTTACTTGAATGAGAGTCCAGTATCGATTAGTCAGTCAGTGATAAAAGGATCTATTGCTGATACTATAATAATCAGAGAATTACAACAAATTGTTAACCAGAGCTTTTATGAATTTAACGTTGTTATTAATGATAACAAGTTTGAATGTATTTTCAGAAATGTTGTTAACCATATCATTCCTGATGCTAATGCTGAAGTAAGAAGAAAATTAATGTCTCAAATAATTAGGACTTCTTTAGATAGTGAATATCTATCTGAATATTTGACGATTTCAGAAGAGGATAAATTCGCTATCTTAGAATATTTTAATCAGATGAGTGTCTCTGAAATGGATGCTTTATTATCATCTGATGAAAAATACAAAAAACTCAGGAAGAAAATTGGATCTCTAATTGTTGGAGGTCATTGGAATAAAAAAATTATAGGTATTGGCATTGTTATGATTGCAGGTACAGGGGCTGGAGTTGGAGTTGGTCTGACGTCAGCTTATTATAAGAAAATCATTGATGATCTAAAATCCAAAGATAGCTATAAGCCAGATTTTGACAGTAATAGGGAACCAGACACTTCTGAGGAAGAGCATTCTAATGATCAGAGTGATGGTCCCTCATCTAAGAAACGTTCTCAGGAAGAAGTGATTTTGAGGCAAAGTAACGTTACCAGAACTTCCTTACCCGAAGAGCAAATCATTAATAAAAGTAGAAACTCTAGTAAAGATCTCACACTACCATCAACTGGCGGTGGCGGTGGCAGTCTTCCATTCGCTTCAGAATATAATTCTTTACAATGGTTTGAGAATTTATTTCAAGGCGGACCAAGTGGGGGGATTATGGATGTAAGCCTTAGAGATTTTGATTTAATATCAGCAGATATATTTGATTCAATATCAGCAGATATGTTTGAATCTATCGCAGAAGTAATAGCTGAGAGAGTTATGGAGAGTATTGGTGAAAGTGTTGGCGGAGCACTTGAAGGCGCATTTGAGGGAATGTTTAGTGGATTATTTGAATTTTAGTCATTTTAGTCAATGTTCTCAAGTTTTCGCTATTTCTTAAAGGCTATTTTAGAAGTCGCTCCGGGCAATGGTTTTAAAAGACAACTTTTAGGGTGGTGAAAGACTAAAGATATTAAAACTTTTAGAAAATAGAGTGGCGATTTCCTGGTAATTCCTTGGGTCTGTCTCGTTTTAGGCTGAACCTACGTGGTGAATGACGAGAAAATTAGTGCGATCCTAAAAAATACCCGAAACCCCATCGCCTCTAAAATGACCAATCTTCGATCGCCCCTGGTCCAAAGAATACAACTGCGATTAGTCTTTGGCTTGTGAACGCGATCGGTCGAAGCGTCGCAATCTTCCCTGAATTTCCGTCATCGTCTCTCGAACCTCCACCAAATCCGACTCCAGCAAATACTTCGCCAAAATCTTCATCACCGCATCCAAATCCACCGAATAGTTCATCAACAAGAGCGTAATATCCGACTCATAAATACTAACCCGCTCAAAGTTTCCCTGCCGATACAACGAAGGCAACGCATACAGCTTCAACAAAACTAACCCCTCCACCGTCACCGTCCGAATTGATAACCCACCAAAACTCCGCACCGTCGCAAACCGCTTCCGAACCAAATCAAACAACTTATTTTGGGTCAACAACAAATCAATCTGCAACCCCGAAAAATCACCTCGCACAAAATCTCGATTCTCATCGCGCACCGCAATCTCCGGCACCCCCGCTAGGTCGGCCCTCGAAAGTATAAAATCCACATCCTGAGTATTTCGCCCATCCACATAGCTCAACAGCGCAATCCCACCTACCAACAGATAATCCGTCTCCCGCTCCACAAACAGCGCAAATAACTGCTCCACCACCCCAGGGAAACTCTCAGGGTTAAATGCTTCACCACCCCAATTTTTCATATCAAACATTACCCCATTTCTAACAATCTCACCGATCGCAGCAACCACTAAACTGCCTCTTGAGCGACTAGAAGATGTTCATCACTCATCATACTCCTGATAGAATCTATCGTCTTATATTTTCGCAATCAATTTTTATATATCCAACCCGATCGCGCACAATAGATAAAACCGATCGCCCCAGCCCTCACTGATCAAAACCTCAAGCAAGACCTCAAGCAACAAGAAAGCTCTGCTAGAAGATAAGAATCAAGCAATCGAGCAATGCGCTAAAATTGAGCAATATCATGTTGTTTAACTAAACGATCGCTATGGAACTCACCCGTGAAAACCTCAAACAAGACCTCGATTATCTGAGCAGCCCACAACTTCAACAGGTTGCTGACTTCATAGCTTTTCTGAAGTTCCGCGATCGTCCTAGCCGCATGATCGACGCTACTCAATTCGCAGCGATCGTAGATTTTGCTGAGGACGATCGATCCATGGCGGAAGCAGGCATGGAGGACTATGCGAATCTCCTTGCACAGGAAGATTGATTATGAATCCATCCATTTGCCGAGGTGAAATTTGGCTTGCCAACCTCAATCCGACCCAAGGCTCAGAACAATCCGGCATCCGTCCAGCCATTATCTTCCAAAATGATCTGATCTCGCGCTATTCCAGCACAACTCTCACGATTCCTCTCACAACCAACCAGCGTCGCGCAACCCTGCCGATCTGTCTAGCCATTCCCAAAGGTGAAGGTGGCCTGATCCAAGATTCCGTTGCCCTCTGCTATCAGATGCGCGTTCTCGACAAAACCCGTCTCATCAAAAAGCTAGGACAACTGACCCCAGAAACGATTACCCAGCTCGAAGAAACCGTCTTGATTACGCTGGAATATTCGTAAAAACAAATGACATCCAGCCCGATCGAGTTCAATAGAGAGAACGATCACTACAGAACTCACTCGTGATGGTTCCCGCAGTGTAGAGCCGTCTAGTTCCGTTTGGTACCGATCTCTACTAGAAAGCCCTCAAGTCTTTCGGATTTATCTTGATGAAGTTGAACATTGGCAGAATCTCCCGTTAGCGATCGCGATTGTGTTGCTAGCGATGTTATCTGAAACCGAAACACCCGATCGGGCAAGGGCTTTGCTCAATAAGAGTGAGCAGGAAGGTCGGCAGCAGGACATTCTAGAGTTGACTAGCATATTATGGTCTATAGGTTTCCAAAACTAGGCTGGGAGGCAGTTGCAATGATGTTAGATATTCAAAATGTGCGATTAGAAGATACTCGTGCTTATCAAGAGATTGCGGAGAAGCAAGGACAATCCGTGAGAGTCTCGATCGTGATGAAGCAACTCACCGAGCTAATCGGCGATCTTTCGAGCTTGACTCAGGCAAAAATTTCAACATTGACTTTGGAGCAGTTGGAGGCATCGAGTGTCGCATTATTGCGGTTTAAAAAGTTGAGTGATTTAGAAGCTTGGTTCAGTGAGCATCGATAACACATCATGAAAATTTAATCCCGATCGCAGGAGCACAATCCCATGAACGAAGACCCCATGCTGAAGATCTGGCTAATGGAATACGACAAGCTGAAAGTGGAGCAGATCCAACGAATTGGGTTCCGGGATAACTTGTTATACACGACATTGGGAATCTTTGGAGCCGTGGTCTCCTTTGCCGTCTCGAACCCTGCCAACACCTATGCCTTACTGGTGATTCCTTGGGTGTGTCTGGTGCTGGGCTGGACGTACGTGGTGAATGACGAAAAGATTAGTGCGATCGGTCGTTACATTCGTCTGACGTTGGTGGAAAAAGTCAAAGATAAACTGGCTTACCCAGAAGTGGAATCCCTGTTTGGGTGGGAAATTGCGCACCGGAGTGACCCTCGGCGTGGGCGGCGGAAGATTCAGCAATTGGTGATTGATGAACTGACCTTTGTAGTGTCGGGATTGGTGGCGTTAGGCTCGTTTTGGGTCGCAGTGCCAGGAGCCGCTGGGGGCGTTCAGCTTTTGGGTGGGATTGAATTAATTTTGCTCCTATTCCTGGGATGGGAAATCATTGTGTACGCAGATTTAGCGAAAGGACGTTGACCGATTGATTCTCTGGTGGGTGTGACCTTAGCTTGCCGAGACATTCGGTCAAAGTGATTGTAAAACTTCGATCGATAGCCCGGTCAAGTCAACAATATCAGCCAAGTGGTTCGATCGAGGTAGTGACGTAGGGAACATTCACTGGAGGAACATTGCCCCCGAAGAGACGACATTCTTCAGGGGTTTCTCAATCAATTTGATTAAGCGGATGGAATATGGACAGAATGCGATCGGACAATGCCATACCATTCACTACCGCGATCGACATATCCTACTTCCACAACGTAATCGCGAGATGGAACAGGAATTTCAATTCGTAACTCTTGGCTTAACTCATTACAGTCAT
>JANXNM010000414.1 GCA_025354065.1 Synechococcales cyanobacterium 340R_concoct_173_sub
TCTCGTACTCTGCTTCTGCCCGATCGAGTTCTAGAAATATCGATTCTGCACAGAGGATGAGTTCATCGTCCATTAGTTCATTGATTTCCACGGGTGAAACGCGACGAAGTAGGGCTAGGACAAGCTGGTGTTGTTCTGGCTCGGGAAGGGTGTCGATCGAGTTTAGGATGTCGATTGCGGTGGCTGTCATGGGGTAACTCCCAAGGGTTTCATGCATTCATTATATCGCACCCGATCAATTCCCCATCTGTTCCCGTAACGATCGCTTCTACATGTTTGCCCGTAGCTGATAGAGTTCCTACCGTTTGGCTTGAGTAATCGGATGATTTACCCCGAGGGATTTTTCGAGTAGAGGAATGGCTTGTAGAATTGTACTTTCTTAGCTTAAATATGGAATACTCTCATCTTTCCCAAGTTGTTCTTGAATTGATTGGAGCCAGCTTTTCGCACTTTGAATGGCTGGATGATCTTCCCCTAATGTTGAGATATAGATTTGGAGCGTTTGCTGAATAAATGATAAGGCTTGATGATAGTGCTGTGTGTTGTAATAAAGAGCAGCAAGATTAAATAGACTCGTTGCGGTATCGGGATGACGATCGATGGGCTGCGATCGATGATTGAATGAGAAGTATGAACACTGAAGAGATTTTTTTACTTTAGAAGGACGATCGATCGTTATGGTTTAGAAATCGATCGCATCTAAAACCTGTTTCACAATCTTGGGGTGCAAAGTTTTCCCGCCATGAAATGGAATAACAACTCTAATTGAATCCCGCTTATAAATGTAATGGCTACCCTTCACACGAATTCGTTCAAATCCAGCCTGTAAGAGAAGCTTCTCAGCCTCCTTTGCTGTTAGCTTGGGTTGTTCAGGCAACTTGAACCTCCATCGTCACCGTTCGTACTTCTCGTGCCATCAGACTTCTGCGTTCTTCGTCGGTCAATGTCTCTAAGTAAAGTGCGATCGCCTCTCGAATGTTAACTTGCACTTCTTCCCATGTATTTCCCTGACTCTGACATCCCGCCAAGTCTGGACAATATGCATAGAATCCATCTTCATCTTTCTCAATTACAGCTGTTAAGCGATAAGACATAGAAGTATTTGTAATTACAGTAAGTTCACTATAATCTAAAAGAACTCAAGGTTTTGCAATGAATCGATCGGCAACTTGAGGATGTTCATATTGGAGAAAGGCGATCGAATACATTCAGATCAGGCTAAACCTCCTGAGCTTTATCTCGATACCGTGATCATTAGTTGCCAACTAATCAAAACAATTCCTCAAGAGACGGAACTTTTGTAGCCTCGCTAACGACAAAGAAGGAAACCAAGTAATTCAATTCCTTTCCTTTGAGGCTCCAATTCATGAAAACTATTTCTTCTACCCTCAGCATCGTCGGTCTATCTACCCTTTGCGCTATTGCGGCCTCCAGTGCAATGCTGGCTACTTCTGTGTCTGCTGCACCCGTTAACGGAATGAATAGAGGCTACGTCGGCGGTGGTCTTTCGGGCAGCGTCACTAATGGCGGCACAGGTAGCGACGGTTTGAATTTTGGCGGTAACGTCCAAGGTCGTGTGGCAATTCCAAATACTCCGGTTTCGGTTCGCGGTACTGTCTTATTCAATGGCAACAACAGCGCTGTAGTTCCCGTTGTGACCTATGACATGCCTGTTGCTCCGGGAACCAATGTCTATGCAGGGGTTGGTGGTGCATTTGTGCAAAATCAAGGGGTTAATTCTCCGATCGGCACCCGCAATTCAGTTGTATTGAATGCAGGCGTAGAAACTCAAGTGGCAAAAGGCATTGTTGTCTATACCGATGCAAAACTAGGTATCAACGCTTATCAAGGTAGCTCTGCATCCTCTTTGGGTCTCAGCGGTGGGGTGGGTATTCAGTACTAAATTCAATCAGTTCAATGACCGATCGATAGTTTGCGCCTGCCTAAAGATCCCACAAGGTCTAGAGCAGGCGCTTTCTAATTTTCCCATCGTCCTTTAAACTACATATTTAGCAATTCAAACCGCAGAGCTTAATTGGGATAGAGGACGAAATGGCAGAGACGCTTTTATTCAATGCACTTCGTGAAGCGATCGACGAGGAAATGGCTCGGGATCAGACGGTTTATGTCCTGGGTGAGGATGT
>JANXNM010000467.1 GCA_025354065.1 Synechococcales cyanobacterium 340R_concoct_173_sub
AAACAGGAGAAAAAAGAACAAGGAAAGTCAGGATTTATTCCAGCAATTGCCCGTTGGATTGTTGAACGGTCGAATGCCTGGATGGAACGCTGTAATATATTAGTAAAGAACTATGAAAGAACACTGAGAAATGCGACGACAAAAATGAATCTCTGTTTCGTTAGGTTAATGATAAAGCGGCTTTCAGCCTCTGACTAAAATGTCAAATGGGTTCTATAGCGAAGAGAATTTCCTGCAAGCGATGGCAGTAAATCAAACAGAAGAATCGGAAACTGTTGGAAAATTTGATAAAAAATTGTGTCGCGCTTCATTAAATTGGCAAAGTTAGAACTATAAAGAATTCTAACCTTTTGATTGACTCTTAAGCGATCGGCCTAACTCTTTGCAGCAGTGGCAGGCTTAAACCATTTGGTTTGGTGGAATGGATACTCAATTAACGTCGGCTTGTCGGGGAGATAACGATCGGGCAATAGCACTTTTTTGGCCAACGTCTGCATTCGACCAATGGGCATTCCGGCAATTTGTTTTTTCAGATCCATCATCTTCCAAAACACCGCTGAAGGCTTTTTTGCATCTAAGGTCGCCGCAGGACGATGAATCGCTTTCCCCCTATATCGTCCCCCACCAGAAGCAGCTTCAACGCCCATATAAATGCCTTTCCACCACACTTCCGGATTAAGCGGCAAATCACCAGCAGCATTAGACGCATAGATAAAGACTTCTAGGGCTTTCCCCTTGCGGGCTAGCTCAACCGCAGCTAAGGCTTCAAACTCTTGACTGCCATAGATCAGAAAGGCCGGATGAATCTCTTGTTCATACTGAGTCGCGAGGCATTCTAGACCCGACAACAAAAAGGACTCGGGAACTGATAGTAAAACAGCAAGATTACGCGAGGTTTCCATGAAAATTCAGCAAATGTCCTAAATAGAGCAGGTGAAAAATGATACTTAAAATCAAGGCCTTATGCACCTAATTTTAAGCCCGTCTCACCATACTAGAGAACGCAAAACAACGCTATAGTCCTATTGAATAACATAAGTTTAGAAAAATCGACCGCGATCGTTCATTTTCGGCCATGATCGCCTATTCAATCCAAATTAAGACTAAATCAAACTTAAATCTAAGTCAAAATTGCGCCGCCGAGAAGTCGAGTATAGCGATAGTCAAGTTCTGCTTTCATCGCCGCCCAACGATCGAGTGTTGGATCCTTATCGATCGCTTTTTGGGCCGCATCTCGGGCAATTTCCAATACTTCTTGATCTTCAACCAAACTCGCCAAGGCAAAATCTGGTAATCCAGACTGCCGTGTCCCTAAAACAGCACCGGGACCACGGAATCGCAAGTCCATCTCGGATATAAAAAAGCCATCTTGGGATTGTTCCATGACTTTCAAACGTTGACGGGCTGTGTCGCTTTTTGAGGTGCTGAGCAAAAGACAGAATGATTGTGCAGCGCCCCGGCCTACTCGACCGCGCAACTGGTGCAATTGTGATAAGCCAAAGCGTTCGGCATGTTCAATCAACATAATGCTGGCATTGGGCACATCGACCCCGACTTCGACGACGGTAGTAGACACTAGGATTTGGGTAGTACGATCGCGAAAGGCTGAAATCGCCGCATTTTTATCAGCAGATGAAAGTTTGCCATGCAACAATCCAACCACTAAATCAGGGAATACATTATCTTGCAAATCCGCATGAGCTTGAACTGCCGATTTTAGATCTAATTTTTCAGATTCTTCAACTAAAGGAAGCACCACATAAACCTGACGACCATCCGTGATTTCGCGACGCATTAAATCATAGGCTGCTTGTCTATCTTTTCCAGTCAGGACAGTGGTTTTGATAGCTTTTCGACCTGGAGGAAGTTCATCAATTTGACTCACATCTAAATCGCCATGCAATGTTAAAGCCAATGTGCGAGGAATGGGAGTCGCTGTCATGGTGAGAACATGGGGATTATCACCTTTCTGTTGCAATCGTGCACGCTGTTGAACTCCAAATCGATGTTGTTCGTCGATTACGATTAAGCCTAGTTTTTGGAACTGAACAGGATCTTCAATCAATGCATGAGTGCCAACCAGTAAAGGTAATTCTCCCGTTTGCAATTGAGCATGAATTTGTCTCCGTTTTGCAACCCGAGTGGAGCCAGTGAGTAATTCAACAGGCAAATGTAAAAGACTAAACCATTCAACAAGTTTGCGATAATGCTGCTCGGCTAACACTTCGGTCGGAGCCATGAATGCGCCTTGATATCCAGCTTGAATGGCCGCGAGTAAGGCAATGACGGCCACAACTGTTTTCCCAGATCCGACATCGCCTTGAATCAAACGGTTCATGGGGACGGGCTTGGTGAGATCATTCTGGATTTCATTCACGACACGGGCTTGAGCTTTGGTGAGTTCAAAGGGTAGACCGTCGTAGAATTCGGTGATTAGAGATCCTTCAGGTTGCAGAATGACGCTAGTTTGTTTGGCTTGTTCGCGGTATCGACGAGACAATAAACCCAATTGCAAATAGAAAAATTCATCAAATACCAATCGTCTTCGGGCCGCATCCAGAGATTCACGATCGTCCGGGAAATGAATCTGCGCAATGGCTCGTTGAATTTCAGCTAAGTCATATTGCGATCGTAATCCCTCCGGTAAGGTTTCAGCGAGTCTGGCCGCCGCCGCTAATCCCGACTTCATGGCACGTCGTACCAAATCCGCACCGACCCCATCAGTTAAGGGATAAATCGGCAAAATCCGCCCGACCACATCGGAGTCTACTTCGCCATCAAATTCTAAAATTTCAATTTGAGGATTATCAAGGGTTAGTCCATATTGGGTTTCCTTAACCAGTCCTGAAGCGGCGACAGCGGCTCCGGTTGGGTGCATTTTCTTTTGTTGCTCTTGCCAACCGCGCCCCGAAAAACGACTGCCCATGAAAAAACGGCTTAATTTCATGCGTCCCGAGCTGTCTTTAATGGTCAAATCAAAAATAGTGAGCTTATTATTTTTGACCGTAGTGAAACAATTACAAGCGGTAATAGTGCCGACGATCGTGGCCGTTTCGCCCGCTTTGAGTTCCCGGATTTTGGCCTGACGGGCGTAGTCGATATGTTCGCGGGGATAGTAGTAAAGCAAATCTCGAACCGTGATGATGCCGAGTTTAGCGAGTTTTTCAGCACTTTTAGGTCCAACCCCAGGAAGATAAGTGACAGATTGTTCGAGATCGGGAATTTTGCCAGA
>JANXNM010000472.1 GCA_025354065.1 Synechococcales cyanobacterium 340R_concoct_173_sub
CCTGTCCCTAAACCACCCGGCGGATCAACCCAACAAAGAGTAATTTTGATCGGCAAACT
The DNA here is from genome assembly GCA_025354065.1 of Synechococcales cyanobacterium 340R_concoct_173_sub. The sequence continues at coordinate 60 of JANXNM010000472.1, forward strand.
GGGATTCACGGCGCGCACTTTCCAGGTTTGTTGATCTCCGCGTTGTTTTAGTATTACGGTTTGATCCACGTAGGTGCGGCGATCGCCTTTGCTGTAGACTTTTTTAGTATAACCGATTGATCGAGGTCTTTTTGAGGGTCGATCGCGGTGGTGTAGGCTATGGGGGGCGTGGGATTGGGAGAGTTACGGGGGCGATCGCCCATTGGTTTTCTCAGGGGGGCGATCGGCTGTTGGATTGAGCGATCGACTCAATTCTGGGGGGGCGCGATCGGGTTGTGAATAAAGGGGCGATCAACTCATTACTCAGTTATCGACCCCGATCGGGCTTGCAGTCAGCAAAACCGATTGCTTCGGGGTCGAGATATCCGGCGATCGCAATTTCGAGAATGGCTTCGATCGGGTAATTGATTTCGGCGGCGCGATCACGGATAGCTTGCTGGATAGAATCAGGCAGTTGAGCCAGGATAATCTGGGCCGCAGCGGGAGTGAGTTGAGCGAGGGCGGTGGTGGTTTGCATGGGGTCTATGGTTGAAGACTGAGGTCGTTGGTTTTGCCCAGATAGAGCAGTCCTTCAGTGCGATGGCGGATGGCGTAGATGCCGGGTTGGCGGGGGAGCTGTTGAAAGTTGCGTTCAATCGTGGCGCATTGTTCAAACGGGACGGCGACAAGGCGATCGAGGATATCGCGGGCCTTTTGTTGAATGTCGGTCATGGATAGAGCGGGAAGTAATCGGGGCTAACTTTAGTCTACAGGCTTCATGCGGGTGGCGTCTGTTTTCGTTAGGCGATCGAGGACTTGTTGAGGGCCGATCGGTCGGGTGATGGTGGTGGCATTGCGGCTGGATAATGATGATGCGGTGCGGGCACGATCAGTGTGGATTGAGTTTTCTTGGCATCCGCAGATTGATGAGTGATGCCGATCTGACTTCGACTGGGGAAGGAAAGCTGGTCGCGAGGCAGCAGCTCTACGCTAGGATTCATCGAATTCAGCGATGATCGATCGGATTTTCTCAGCGGGAATGCTACTTTCATCGGATTTGGCATACATAACGATCAGCAAGACGCAGACTGAATCGCGGACTTCATAGATGACACGGTATCCAGCACTTTTTCCTTTCTGAATATCGCTATTTTTTAGGCGAATTTTGAAGACAGGGTTTTCTCCGGTACCGGACAGGCGATCGCCACCAAAGTTTCCTGATTGCAGATCATCTAGAAGGGGTTGAAGATCGGATTGGATTTTGCGATACCGCTTTGCTAGCGATCGTAAACGGGCTTTGAATTCATCCGAGAAAAGCAGTTCGACAGGAACGGTCTCATCCGACATCGATGCCCTCCCAGAGTTCGGCGATGGGATGGACTTTGCCTTCTTTGATTTGTTGGAGCGATCGGCGTAAGCTGTCGAGCACCATTGCTTCTGGTTCGTCGTCGGGGTCTATGGGATTGAGATAAGTATCTAAGTACTCAAATAGCTGTGCTTTGTCTGGCTGACTGAGGTTATCGACTAGCGGCAGTAGTTCGATGAGGGACATTGCTTCTATTCCTCTTGGATGTTGGGCTGTTTCTATGATAAATGATCGGGCTTAGGCTGGGAATAAGGGGCGATCGCGCTTCCTGAAATGATTCTGCGGTGACTGAGTTTGCTGGAGGAGGTAACGCATCAGTCGGTGGAGTCGAAGTCGAGGATAAACATGGCTATCGTCGATATTCAGATTTGTCCATTTCTTTATCTCCCCAGGCATCACGCTGGGCCTGGATCTCATCCACAGTCTCGGCAAAGTCCGCATTATGTTCAAAGATGCCAGCAAACTCTAGCCATGGAGGCTTGGCACCGCGAATCGGCATTTGACAGTTGACGACCTCGGTATCTTGAATCTCTGCCGCGAGGTTGAATCTCAGGGCTGCGATCGCGCTATCCCGCGAGTCGGCTTGGACCCGGCAGGAGGGCATCTCTAGGACGGAGGCTTCGATTTGCCCGGAAGACATTGTTTTGACAAGTAATGTGAAGTCCATGGGGCAATCGCCTTTGCTGTAATAGCTTCTCTAGTATAACCGATCGATCGAGGACTACTTGAGGGCCGATCGGTCGGGCGACGGTGATTATGTGGTGCAGGCACGATCGGTGTGGATTGAGTTTTCCTGGCATCCACCGACTGATGAGTGATGGCGATCGACTGGAGCAGATGGTCAGGTTCCCCCAGAAGCCTTGGGTGATTGGCTGTTGGCTTGAGCGATCGGGGCTGGGAGGAGGAGCGATCGGCTTATTGACCGCGACCTGGTTTGCAGTCAGCAAAACCGATTGCTTCGGAGTCGAGATATCCGGCGATCGCGATTTCGAGAATGGCTTCGATTGGGTAATTGATTTCGGCGGCGCGATCACGGATGGCTTGCTGGATAGAATCAGGCAGTTGCGCCAGGATAATCTGAGCCGCAGTGGGAGTGAGTTGAGCGAGGGCGGTGGTTTGCATAGGTCTATGGTTGAAGTGGGATTTTGACGTTGTAGGGTGGCTCTGAGCAGAATCCCTTCTACTGCTAATAGTAGCGCTGGATTTCCCCATTGGTCGAGGGGTGCGATCGCGATTCTGACTTCAGGTGGCGAGTAGAAATCGAGCCAAGCCCAAGTGAAGGCTTTGTGTCCGCCGCTGAAACGGGTACTGAGGTTGTTGGTTTTGCCCAGATAGAGCAGTTCTTCAGTCCGACGGCGGATGGCGTAGATGCCGGGTTGGCGGGGGAGCTGTTGAAAGTTGCGTTCAATCGTGGCGCATTGTTCAAATGGGACGGCGACAAGGCGATCGAGGATATCGCGGGCTTTTTGTTGAACGTCGGTCATGGATAGAGCGGGAAGTAATCGGGGCTGGCTTTAGTCTACAGGTTTCATGCGGGTGGCGTCTGTTTTCGTTAGGCGATCGAGGACTACTTGAGGGCCGATCGGTCGGGCGACGGTGATTATGTGGTGCAGGCACGATCGGTGTGGATTGAGTTTTCCTGGCATCCACTGACTGATGAGTGATGCCGATCGGGCTTTGCCTGGGAGGAGGGGCGATCGGTTGCTTTGTTTTGCGTTGCCTTTGCGGGCGGGAGATGTAGAGCCTGTGGTGAATTTGAATGAATTGATGGAGCTGGTGTATGGGGCGGCGGCGTTTGATTTAGTGGAGCGACTACAGTCAGCCGTTGGTGTTTGCGTTGAGTCAGGATGATCTTGATTGGTTTCAGAAGGTGGTTGTGGGTTAGGTCGATCGTGATGCTATCGGGATGCTGCTGTGGCTTCAGGGGCTTCTCTAGTAGAATATGTCGAACGGGGATGCCTTGGGGGGCGATCGGTTATTCCAGTCATATGACAACACAAATCGGGCAAATTATGCAAAGACTTGGATTCAAGGAAAAAAGATCGTACTTCCTCAGAAATACGATCGGATGCTGTAGTAGCAGATATCTGACGCTATTACTCGATGTCAAAATTTTTTTGTCAGAAGATGTGATTCGCACTATGGAATGAGGATTTTAGCTAGCCGTTATCCCCAGATTATTTTCCATGCATTGCTAACATTATTTTGAGTACCATTCCAAAGATTAGAAGCCCATTGAGTGGTATTGTTCCATTGGTCAGCTGTCCAGGTGAGCGTTTTGTTCCATTGAACAGCAGTCCATTGACTAGTAGCATTCCAAGTGTCAGCTGTCCATTTGGCGCTAGCATTCCAGGCATCAGCAGTCCAATGACTAGCTGCATTCCATGCCTCAGATGTCCAATGGGTGGTCGTATCCCAAGTATCGGATGTCCAGTGAATCGTAGCATTCAACGCCTTAGTACCAAACTCTCCTGCTTTAGAAAAGCCTGTTGCAATCAAATAGCTTGATGCTCCAATAAGTTCCCGACTGGCTTCTACGGTTCCTCTTGTTACAAGAGAAACTGCAAGCTCTGGACTTAGCGCAGCTACAGCCAGCAAGAATGCGAAATAGTCAGGATCTTCATAGTGGAATAAGGGACTGCTCAACCAGTTAGTAGATAAGCCGGTCTGGGTGATATTTCTGTTCTGAGAGAGACTCCGTGTATTAGGTACTACGTGTTTATCATAGATATTGAGATCAGAGAATGAAATGAGGTGGCTGTTGCCTGGCAAGTAAGTAGATCCACCAAGGCTAACAATATCGCTCGAATAGATGTAGTGCTCCACAGATTTGACATTAGCGGCCTTAAACTGATTCGCATAAGAATAATTAACTCCAGGAGAGTTAAACGTGACAATATTACCCAGTTTTCCTCCGGTGCTTGTAAAATCAGCAGCAAATTCTTGGGCCAATGCTCCGCCCAAACTATGTCCAACAATATCAGCATATTGATGATTGCTAAGCCAGTCTTCAATATCAGCTTTGTTGTTTTTGAATTGTGCAGCTCCAATTCCAAACGGATTCATATCATCAATCATGCCAGATGGATTATTGGTACCAAGAATTGTAAGTACATAAGGAAGATTAGATCCTAAATCCTTTGGCTGTAACGCGATGGCGGAAAACCCAGTGTTGAAATCCTTGAACCGTCGGTCAATCGTATAACGAGGGTCACCAAGGTTCTCAGTGTAAGCAACGTCTCGCGCAAAGGATTCATAGGTTGCAGAGTCAAGAGACGTATAAGATACTGGTCGTGTCTGTGTCTGTGTCTGTGTCTGTATTGGTGTTGGTGTTGGTGTTGGCTTATTGGGAGAAGTGCTGACTGCATCCTTAGGATTAGTCCAGACAATCCGAGAGCCATAGCCTGGAGCCGAGAAATTACTGCTGATGGTAATCCATGTGGAATGCTCCCGCACCACACGCCCAAATTGACCACTATTGGAGTCAATAATCCGAACTTGAAGCTGCCCATTCAGACGACGAGCTTCAGCGACGATCGCCACATGTCCATACCCGCCCCCAATTTCAGGAAAGGACATAATCGATCCACGTACAGGATCGCTAGGATCACTCACAGGCTTGAAGAATTGCGAGAACTGACTAGCCACTACACTAGCTGTATCTCGTCCATTGCCCAAAGTCAAAGACATATTCTTCTGACCAACAGAGAGATACTCCTCCCCTAAGTATCGTGCAATCAAGCTCACACATTCACCCTGCAAATCACCTCTATCTAGTCGAGTAATATTTGCTGTCCCATTAAAACGATTGATAAAGTCATCAACCTTGCTTGATGAGGATGATGCCCCGACCGAAGGCCCTGAAGGCAGGGTTGGATTAGGATTATTAGAAGGTGCGATCAGATTGCCAGAATTGTTGTAAACGGTAGTTTTAGATCCATCCCAAATGACGTATCCATTCGCAAAACTCTGTTTAATTACTCCATCGCCTAGCCCCGTTTCTGCACTAGTCGGCACCCCCAGCCAGCCGCCTAATCCGCCCTGAGACAACCACTGACCACGGATTGCACCATAGAGAGCAAACGTGCCCCGATCGCTCTTCACGACCGAGCCATTTTGAAACAATTGATAGGTGACATCATTACTAAAGGTCTGAACGCCAGATGTTGCGCCGCCCAAAGTGCCTTGATAGATCTGCCAAACTGAATCGATCGAACCTCCCAAAACCTTAGTAGTGTCTTGATTTCCACCAGAGGGAAGAGGCTGCTGAATAAACGGTGACACGATGGTGTTAACAGGCGTAACCGTTGTTTTTCCGTCCTTATATGAGATTGTTGCATTCTCATATAGCTGGCCATAGCTTCCATCAGGCTGTTTGATCAAATTGCCGATGGCTGAACCTACCTGAGCATAATTGGCTTTCCCGTAATCTCCAATGTTGCTTCTAGCAGAAGCGACTCGGAGCCATTCAGGTGTGATGTCGATCGCTGTTTCTAACTGAATTTTCTTATTGATCTCCTTTAGCCAATTTGGCGTAATATCGTTGACTTGGCGAATTTCTAGTTTGTCTCCCCCTTCCCATACCAAAATATGATTTGCAAACAGCATTTGCTTGCGATAGCCAACATCATGGATATCTGGTCTAATTGGATTTCCCAAAATGCTGGCGTACTGGCGTACATTCTTCTGGAAAATTTCTGCAAGGTTATCAGGCGGTATCGGTGCTACGGACAAGGCTAATGGACGGGAAAGGTCTCCTCTCATCACAAATTGAACCGCCGTGTAACTGCCAAGGATCGTACGCAAGTAACCAAGCTCAAATGTTTGTTTCTGAGTTCCGTCACCTTGATCGACAAGTCCCGTAAGCGCTTTTCCTAGTTGATTTTGATATGTTTGCGCCACTTTTTGGAGCAACTTTGCGTCGTCGATTACTGCTCTAGTCGCTTGTAGCAAAGAAGCATCAACATTAGGCAATTCATTTGGACGGAGTGCCTTTGCCTGATTACTATTTCTGAACAAATAGCCACCTTCAAAATCCTGGCGCGTCCCACCAGTCCAGTTATATTGATTACTAGTAGGCATACCCAACCAACCACTAGAACCTCCCTGTGGTTTCAGGAGAGCTTCCATTTCAGAAGTAATGACCACTGCGCCAGCTTTGGCCGACCAATGAATAGTCGCGCCACTGTCATAAGTTGCAAATCGGCCAGTTGTGCCTAAAGGCGAAACCCGAGTTGACTGAATACTCGTTAACTTGCCAATCCAATTTCTATTCGCATCCTCGGTACGGGCGATCGCATTGTCGCCAACATAGAGATTTCCATTACCTGCTACTTTCCAGTTACTATCGGCCAACGGAGACAGCATTACATCAGCACTACCGAGCCGACGACCACTAATATCCATCTGCCACAGCAAATTATTGCCGTTTACACTATTGCGCCAGAGAATATCCGACTTCCCGTCACCATTAAAGTCAGCCGTACTCGCCACTTGCCAATTGAAATCACTGACAATGCCCACATTGTACATATTGGTGCGGGACACACCATTCATCTGCCAAATGAGGTTATCGCCAGTCGCACTATTGCGCCAGAGCAGGTCAACCTGCTGGTCTCCTGTAAAATCAGCAACGCCAACAATCTGCCAGTTATTGTCCAGTACCGTTTCAATTTTAAGATCGGCAACATGAACATTATTGTCCATTTTCCAAACTAAATTATCACCCGTTCGGCTATGCCGCCAAACAATATCCGCGCGTCCATCTTTGTCAAAATCGCCAACCCCGGCAATTTGCCAGTTCAAATCATTCGCCTTATCAACTCTCAGATCGCCGATATGCTTCGTTCCATTCATGCGCCAAATGACATTATCGCCCGTGATAGCATTACTCCAGAGAATATCGTTCTGACCATCTCGATCAAAATCAGCAATCCCAACAATCTTGAAATTCTTATCGCCAACGCTATCGGTTGAAATTTTCCCAACTTGAACCGCTCCATTCATCTGCCAGAATTGATTTTCACCTGTGACACCATTGCGCCAGAGCAAATCGGCCTTACCATCCCCAGTAAAGTCATTCGCAACTACAGGTAACTCATGCGCTCGGAGCGCAGTCGCCAGAGATGGATTACGGAATAGATAGCCACCTTCAAAATCCTGGCGCGTTCCATCCCTCCAGGCATATTGATTCCCCGTCGGCATTCCCAACCACGTGCCAGAGCCACCCACTTGACCATAGATTTTCTCCATTTCCGCCGTAACGATTACTGCCCCTGCCTTCGCCGACCAGTGGATAGTCCCGCCAGAGCTATATTTACTAAAGCGTCCCGTTGTCCCATAGGGAGAAGTATTCGTTGCGCTGCTACTCACAAGCTGCCCAAGAACACTTTGATTCACTGCGTAAGTTTTAGCCATCGCCGCATCCCAAGGCTTCGCGACAACAGCCGTACTAAAAGCATCCGTGAGATTATTCACTGGGGCGGAGAAGTTACCACCCACAAAGCTCATAAACTGCACATCATTGAGGCCATTCACCCAACTGCCCGTCTCCAACCGCATCAACTCAGAGCCGCTGGCAATAATTTACACATTATTACCCGTCATTGCCCCCATATTACTGATCGCCACAGGAGCCGCAAACTCCCATCCCCCCTTACTGAGCATCACCTGAACATCAGCATCGCCATTAACCCAAGCACCCTTTTCCTGACGGATTAGATCAGTACGCCCGTCACCATTGAAGTCCCCCGCGATCAGATTAACAAAGTTACCATTCAGCGCTCCAGGATTGGGCATATCAGCCACAAACTGAAAATTCCCGTTCTTGAACGTCAGAATCTGAGCATCACCCACACCATCGACCCAAGCACCTTTCTCTTGGCGAATCAGATCCGTCTTGCCATCCCCATTAAAATCACCCGCAATCAGATTGACTCCACTACCCTGCATCCAATGCATATTGGCTATATTTACAGGTGCCTGAAAGTCCCCGCCTGTCGTCCCCAGAAAGAACTGAACACCATTTACGGTATCAACTACGGCTCCCTTCTTTTGTCGCAGAACATCTTCAAAACCATCCCCATTAAAGTCACCTGATATCCAGTTAACAGTTTCATCGATATTTGCGAATGCGGCATTAGACGACAAGTTTAGCTTGTACGTGGTGTTTCCACTAACCCGTCCGACACTAATATAGTAACTACCAGCGGCAAGATTAATATTAATCGCCTCTGCGGTTGTTCCGGCCCGATTAGATACTGAGAGAGCCTTGCCAGTGGCATCCATCAATGTCAGGCTGGCATCAGCACTCAAGCCACTTACGCTGATGAACGCACTAGTTGCACTTTTAGCCTCAAACCGATAGAAATCAAACTGGTCAAAACTGCTTACAGCACCAGCAGCAGACTGGAGACCAGAATTGAGCAATACTTCTTTAGCTGTCGAACGGGAGTCAAAGACCATGACACAATATTCTGGGTGAAAGATTTGAGATTAAGCAAAGCGAGAATATACAAAAAATTCGCACCGACACCAAGATCGGACGTTGTTTGTGAATCTAAGATTCACGAATCTAATCTTAGATTTCAGCGGAGTTTGTACTGATTTCAAGATTAGTAAAATCATATATGATGTCTTTACTAGGCAATGTGTAGATATGATGAAGATGTAATGAAATAGATAAATTCCTCACTACGGAGTGTTCGCAAGCACTATTCATAACAGCGCCCAATGCAAATCTATCGTGAGAGCCGCCATTGCATCTGAGCCGATTTAAACGCACTAGACCTCCTGCGAAAGTCGAATAAAGTTGTAAATATAGATATAAATTCAGCCAATTGAAAGTGAGTTATAACCAAGCTAAGAATTTAGAGCCTGTAGAGTTCAAACGATTGTGCGGCGTGACTCCAGCAACATTTGAGCAAATGGTAAAGGTCGTGGCAGCAGAAAAAGAGCTGGCAAAAAAGAGCGGCAGACCGATTAAATTAAGCATTGAAGACCAAGTATTAATGACATTGGAGTATTGGAGGGAGTATAGAACGCAGTTTCATATAGAACCCATTTGACATTTTAGTCAGAGGCTGAAAGCCGCTTTATCATTAACCTAACGAAACAGAGATTCATTTTTGTCGTCGCATTTCTCAATGTTCTTTCATCGTTCTTTACCAATATCTTGCAGCGTTCCATCCAG
>JANXNM010000477.1 GCA_025354065.1 Synechococcales cyanobacterium 340R_concoct_173_sub
CTGGATGGAACGCTGCAAGATATTGGTAAAGAACGATGAAAGAACATTGAGAAATGCGACGACAAAAATGAATCTCTGTTTCGTTAGGTTAATGATAAAGCGGCTTTCAGCCTCTGACTAAAATGTCAAATGGGTTCTATACATTGGGATCAACGACCGCGATCGGAAGTGATTCGTGGGAGAAAGCATTACTCCGTATACAAAACGGATATTACACCTTAGTGGGATCTGCCCCAGAAATAGATCAACAACGTTATGCAATTGCGTTAGAAAAAGCATTCATTGATGGCTTTCTAAACTGGGAGCAAAATCTAGCGACTAAAATGGGATTAGACATCACCCCATTATCAGAAACAGATTTATGGGAGAACTTATGGCGGCAGTTTAATCTCACAGATCCACCCCCCTTACCTCAATTGGTCATCATGACTGAGAAGGGGATTAAGGAGCACGTAAATTCAGACCTTCACTTTGTAACTCGCCTACTCGAAAGCGGAGCACCTGTGGACGATCGGTAATGGGTCTATGTCAATGGTCAATACGTTGCTCCGATTGTTTTCTGTGATAAGCCAGGAGGCTGGAGTAGTAAATTCAGCCAGCTTTCGTATATTTGGGGAATGATGTGCCGCGAAACAGTTGTGGACACAGAAGTCTATTGCCAGGTCACAAAAGCAAATCAAGGTATCATCCGAAACAATATGCGTCGGGTGATGAAACAATCCCTCCTAGCTCAAGAAGTCAGCAGTACAAAACATAGATCTATTGATGTTGCTGCTGGAATGCGTCAAGACAAAGCCATCAGAGCGCAAGAACAACTCTATGAAGGAGCCATTGCCCTACAAACCGCAACTGTTTTTCTTGTCCATCGACCCAATCTCAATCAATTGGATGAAGCTTGTCGATATATCCAGAACTGTTTTCATCGTCCTGCTTGGGTAGAACGAGAACGGGAATATGCCTGGAAAATCTGGTTGCAAACCCTTCCTTTAACTTGGGAACCAGTGCTTTCAAAACCATTTAACAGACGGCTTTTGTATTTGACCGGAGAAGCACCGGGATTGATGCCATTGGTTTGTCCGAACCCGATCGACAAACGAGGATTTGAACTGATTGCGGAAGAAGGAGGGGTTCCGTTATTCATTGACCCATTCACCCAACATCGTAATGTTGCTTTTTTCGGAACAACCCGATCGGGCAAATCAATTGCGCTGGCCGGGATTCTAACCCACGGCCTTGCCCGAAATATCCCAACCATCATCATGGACTTCCCACCATCTGATGCCGCATCTACATTCAAAGATTGGACGGCTTTCCTAGGTGGTGCTTACTTTGACATTGGGAAAGAATGCAACAATTTATTTGAAATGCCAGACTTATCAGCATTTGACGAAAAGGAGCGTCAAGAGAGACTCTCAGACTATATCGATTTCCTAGAATCAGCCTTAATGACGATGGTTTTTGGGAGTGGAGAGGCTTTGACCTCAGACGATCGCTTATTCCGTCAGAGTTTACGATCGATGCTTGGCCCTTCTATCCGTAATTTCTTTGCATCACCAACGATCGTTGCTCGTTATGAAGCATCACGATTAGGTGGATTGAATAGTGATGCATGGCAATGTACGCCAACGCTAATCGACTTCTTAGAGTTCTTTAAAACCGAAGGGATTGCAGGATTATCGGACGCAGCGAGAGAAGACCCGACGACTGTTCGAGCCGTCAATCATATTGAACGCCAGCTTACCTTCTGGATTAATTCACGAGTGGGAAGCGCAATTTCAAAACCTTCAACCTTCCGTACTGATAGTATGCTTCTCGTTTTCGCACTGAGAGGCTTGTCAGATGCAGAAGACGCGGCAATCTTGGCGCTATCCGCTTACTCAGCAGCCCTGAGACGAACGCTATCCCACCGAGAGTCAATCTTCTTCATTGATGAGTTCTCGGTGTTGATGGAATGGTCTCAGATTGCCGCCTTGATTGCTAGACTCTGCGCGAATGGAGCCAAAGCAGGAATCCGTGTATTTCTAGCCGCTCAAGACCCGAATACACTTCTTAACTCAGTCTCTGGTCCCAAGATTATTCAAAACATCTCGCTCCGTTTGATTGGTCGAATTCAGCCCGTTGCTATCAAAAGTTTCCAAAGTTTCTTTGGTTATAGCTCTGAAGTGATTGGAGTGAATGCATCAGAACGCTTTTACCCACAAGTGTCTGAGATGTATTCCCAGTGGCTGGTGGACGATGGAAATCGGACCACCTATGCCCGTTATTATCCTAGTCCTGAACTGCTGGCGGTCGTGGCTAATAATCCCGATGAAACGGAATGTCGAAATGCATTTCTACAGGCTTATCCTACTCAACAGCTGAAGGCGATCGCCGCGTTTGGTCGAGAGTTGACGAGTGCCTTGAAGAATGGCCGATCGCTTCAAAATCCACAGGTATCATAGGACGGTATTTCAAATGTCAAAACGAATAGTAATCCGCGTATTGATTTGGACAACTGCGATCGTAATATCAATACCCATTAGCCCAGCCAAAGCACAATTTACAGGCGGGTTTAATCCAGCAGGAAGCGTACCGGGATTTGGTGGGCTTGGGTTGCCTGATCCGGGTGGAGGTACAGATTTGGGAAATTTGCTAGGAAATTCAGGCGGACCACTAGGAAATTCTAGTATGGGCGGACTTTTTGGTGGGATTAATGGTGGAAATCTTGGTAACACGAGTAATTTAGGTGGCCTACTAAATGGAATCGGTAGCGGTTCTAGTTCTGGTGGTTCATCATCTGGTGGGGATTTAGCATCACTTCTCCAAAGCTATCTCCAAGGTTTTTTAAAGATGGCGCAGAATGCGATCGGAGAAGTTGTAGGCGGTATTACCGGAACAGGTTCTCCTGGCAATAGTGCTGGAATGCCTAAAGATCCAGGACTAGGCGAAACGCTTTCTCATGTCACCACTGCCATGAAAACAAATACAGGTAGTTTAGGTTTACCTGATTTTGTCAAATCGCGTGAGGATGCGATCGCAGGAGCCAAGAATGAACAGAATAGTTCTGCGATGATTCCATTCAGTGGCATCAACTTATCAACATTACAACCGGGCCAAATTGCCTTCAAAACAACGTTTGATTTCAATAATACAGTTTTGGGAAAAGAGGCCCAGGAACGACATGTGAAAGCAATGGATGCGGTTCTGAAGTCGATCGCAGGTGTAAGCCAACTGAGCCAAGCCTTTAGTCAATCTGCTAAAAAGTCAGCCCAAGCTTCTGGACAAGCGATTCAGGCCGGTCAAAGTGTCGCTCAAGTGGCTCAGAAATCGACTTCTACCGCTTCTACTGTCGTCTCCTTGGGGAGTCAAGCTAAAGCCGCAATCTCCACTCAGGATGTGGTCAAATTTCAGGCTCAACAAACTGGAGAATTAGCCAATATCATGGCTGGAGTTTCAACTCAATTGGGTGGAAATTCAATTCAACTGTCATCGGTTTCTTCTGAACTTTCTGAATTGTCGGTTCAAGCGGCTCAACAATCAGGACAACTGAAGGAAATATCAGCTATTAATGGCGATCAGGCCGTATCTCTGCGATCGGTTCAAGTGGGCCAAGCGGTTGCAAACCTAAACCTGAGTGACATTAATCAGGGAAACCAAGGCGATCGGCAACGGCGACTACTCGAATCCCAGGCAGACACGATGTTATTGACCTTTAGCAACGGCTTTCGATTAAGCGGTCAACGCTAAGGAGAATAAGCAATGAACCCAACGTCACTCCTAATCCAAGTTCCTGCCCTTCCAGGATTGAATACTGCGCCCACATTGGAAGGACTTTCAGTTCAGGCCAGTGAGACTCTTAATCAAGCAACGATCGTGGCCTGGGATAAGAGTTGGGAATTGGCAATGTCAGGTCAAATGTATGGAATTATGGCGCGAATGGGCTTAACGATCGCGGGATTTATTGTTGTTATTTTTGTCTTACAATTTGCAAAATCAATGATTGATGATACGTCTAATCGCCCGATCGCCGAACTTATCTGGCCAATTATTGTCGTTGTATTTCTAGTCAACAACGGTCAATTGTTAGCAAGTCTGACGTTGGGAATGCGGAGCTACATCAACACTGTGAACAGCAGTATCTTAACCACGACCGCAGCGGGATTAGATACTCAAAAAGTACTGGACCAGCTCGCGATTTATAACCAGAAATCAGCGCAATTGGGTTCATTACAAAAGGAATGTGATGACAAACGGACCAATGACGAAATGGAAATGTGCCTGCTTCAAGTCAAGTCAAAAGCACAATCCATTCTGTCGCAAGTCTCGACCCAAGAAGTCCTAGGAGTCTGGGGTAAGCGATTATCCGACTATGCCAGGTCAGTGATTCAAAACCCACTAAAAGCAGGACTAGATGCAGCCGGAGCCGGAGTTGGAATGTATCTTCGAGTGCAAACAGCGCCGATGGTCATTCTGATTCAAACGATTCTGATGGCTTCTCAAGCCGCATTTCAAGCATTAGTCGAAGCCTCATTATTGTTAACCGGACTATTAGGACCGATCGCCCTTGGGTCATCGCTTTTACCGTTTGGTGCAAAGCCAATCTACGTCTGGTTAACGGCATTTTGGAGTGTAGGACTCTGCAAACTTTGCCTGAATGTGATTACTGGTCTAATGGCCGTCACGCTCTACAACACAGGCCCAACGGACATGCTCCCGGCCTCCATAATGCTGGGCTTCTTCGCTCCAGTTTTAGCCTTTGGTATGGCTGCTGGAGGAGGAATGGCAATCTTCAATGGCATTACAGGG